>NZ_QUEN01000030.1:0-310 GCF_003478175.1 Faecalibacterium sp. OF03-6AC
AGTGCCATGCCGAAGTCCTCCTTCAACTTTTCCACAGCCTTGTAGGGAGAAAGTTGAAAAAGCCTGCCGACAAAATCGATCACATCGCCATCGGCCTGACAGGCGAAACAGTGGAAACGGCTGTCCACCTTCATGCTGGGGTGTTTATCCCTGTGGAAGGGACAGCACATCATGCCGTTCCGGTTTACGGCGAAGCCGTACAGCTCCGCCGCCTGCCGGGTCGAGATGGCGTTCTTTACGTCCGAAAAGACAGAGGTGCTACCCTCCGTCCCAATGGGTGGGATACAGGCGAAAGGACGAAGCCCGGTGA
>NZ_QUEN01000030.1:320-680 GCF_003478175.1 Faecalibacterium sp. OF03-6AC
GGGTGAGGTTGGGTTTATTCACACATCGATCCGTCAGAGTGTTGTTCATTTGACCTCCTGCTGCGGTACGGCGTGGCTGCGCTCTTCCTTGCGGAAGAAGGCTTCCACGTTCTGTTGTGCGGTGCGGAGTTCACGCAGTTCGATCTGCGCTTTCTTGTAGCGGGTGTAGAACCCGTTTTTCTCCGAGGAAAGGGTCTGGTATTCGGCATCCAGTTTTTTGAGGTCCGGCAGCGTCCTGAGCCCATTGGCCTTGAAATAGGCGCAAGCGGCCTCGTACACAGCAAACTCTGCACGGTGCTGTTCCTTGAACTTGGCGGGATTCCGCACAGTCTGGAGCTTCTGTGCAAGAGGCTTGTACTG
>NZ_QUEN01000031.1:0-340 GCF_003478175.1 Faecalibacterium sp. OF03-6AC
TCCTCATTATAATACGCTCTGCCGTTTTGTTCAATATACGGTCACCTCTCCACCCTTGCTGTTGCAATCCTGCAACCAGTAAGGGCTTTTTTCTTTTTCCGTTGCAGTTCTGCCGCTTTTTTGCTCTTTCTGCAAAATTCTCCGTATATTCAGGCAGGAAGCAAAAAACACCAGAGTTCCCACGTTGGGTACTCTGGTGCAGTACATAACATCTATCTGCCCGGTGGCCGCAGGGTGCGGGGTTTTGTCGGCATCGAACCGCTTGTCCCCCCTGCCCGTAAAAAGTGCATTTTTTCACAGAAGAAGTTCGTACAACCTGTACGGTCTGTACTTGTACGCA
>NZ_QUEN01000031.1:350-574 GCF_003478175.1 Faecalibacterium sp. OF03-6AC
ACCTGTACGGTCTGTACTTGTACGCACCTGTACGGCAAATTTGCGTAAATTAAAGCGTATTATCGTTTATATTTCGGATTTTCGTACATCGTACGAACCGTACAGGCTATTTGAAGTCCGTACGCAATTTTTTCAGATGCGTACAGAGCAATCAAGTTCGCATTGTGCGAACTTGATTGTAATTCTCCCGCAGGAGACGTTCCCCCTCGGAGAGTCCTCGAAGA
>NZ_QUEN01000004.1:0-66351 GCF_003478175.1 Faecalibacterium sp. OF03-6AC
AATACCGCCCACGCAGCGCAGCGATGATTTTGTCGGGTGAAACGGCGGCAAAATAGATCGGGTGTGTTGCGGAGCGGTAAAAATCTTCATGGGGAATAAATCCTCGCCGTTCTGTACTTTTCTACAAGACCGCGTTTGCGTAGCAATGAAAGCCCCAGTGGGGCTTTTAAGCGGCAGAGCGGTCTTGCGCAAGCAAGATGGAGGGGCATTGCCCCGACAAGCTCGGTGGGATTTGCGATAAAGGGTATCACGGAATGCGGCGAGCGTCAAGATGGTTTTGCAAATTTTATTGCAGTAAAGCAGTGATAGTAGGACTTATATTCTGGGAAATTTGATGGAAACCGGTGCTTGTATGCACGGTTTTATCGCAGCAGTGTCGAGGAGAGCACGAACAGTGTCGAAAGCGCGGGATTTAATTACCAAAAAGACTGTCACAATGAAATAAAAACTATGCAGGGTGTATACTGCAAGCACAAGGAGGGATGCATATGAGAACTGTAATCCTAGCGTCACACGGACATTTGGCATCCGGCATGAAGAACACGGTGGAGATGATCCTGGGAGAACAGGAGGCGCTCAAGGCGTTCGATGCCTACACAACGCCGGAGTGCAATGTCCATGACACACTGGAGGCGATGCTCCGTCAGGCAGACGGAGAATGCGTCATCGTTACGGATGTGCTGGGCGGCAGCGTGAACAAGGAGGCCGTCGTCTTTGCGGCACAGCCGGGTGTGCGCGTGATCACTGGAATGAATTTGACACTGGTCGCAACTCTGCTGACCGAGGAGGAGCTACCGCTGGACGAGCTGGTAAAAACCAGCATCGCAGAGGCGCAGGCATCCATTCAACAGCCGGAGTTCGTCAGTAAAGAAGAAGACTTTTAAAAAGGAGGCAAATTTTTATGATCCAACTGCTGCGCGTCGACCATCGTCTGCTGCATGGTCAGGTGGTTTTCAGCTGGTGTAGCCAGCTGAATCCCAACTGCATCCTGATCGCAAACGATGCTGCCGCTACCGATGATGTGCGCAAGGCTGCGCTGCGTCTGGGCAAGCCCAACAATGCCAAGCTTGTCATCAAGACCGTGGAGGATTCCATCGCGGCCATCAATGAAGGCAAGACCGACAAGTACAGCCTGATGATCGTGACCGGCAATGTCAAGGATGCGGTGCGTCTGGCGCGGGAGACCACCCAGATCAAGAGCATCAATCTGGGCGGCACAAAGTCTACGCCGGACCGCCACGCACTGTCTCATATGGTCTATGTATCGGACGAAGAGGAGAAGCTGCTGCACGAGGCCGTTGCGGAGGGCATTGAGGTGTCTATCCAGGCAGTGCCCAGCGACTCCAAAAAGATATTGACCTGATCCATTAAGAACAGGAGGAGAACAACATGCTTGTAAAGACATTATTGATCGCGCTGGTTTCCTTTATCGGTTTTCTGGAATGCGGCGTTGGCAACTCCATGATCCAGCGTCCCATCGTGATGGGCCCGCTGGTCGGTCTGGTGCTGGGCGATGTGAACGCGGGTCTGGCCGTGGGCGCTACGCTGGAGCTGGCCTTCATGGGCAATGTGACCATCGGTGCAGCCGTGCCGCCGGAGATCACCGCAGGCGGCATTCTGGGTACGGCGCTGGCCATCGTTTCCGGCAACGGCACCGAGGCAGCTCTTGCACTGGCACTGCCCATTGCTACGGTGGCTCTGCTGATCAAGAACACCTATTATCTGACCGCCCGCAGCTGGTTCCTGCATAAGTCTGATAAGTATGCTGCAGAGGGCAACGCCGCAGGCGTGGATGCCATGCACATGATCAGCTTCCTTTCCTACGATATCGTCATGTCTCTGGGCATCGCCATCTGCTTCTACTGCGGCAGCGACGCTGTGCAGGGCTTCCTGGCTATCATCCCCGCATTCATCATCCGCGGTATTTCCGTGGCTGCCGGCATCCTGCCTGCTCTGGGCTTTGCCATGCTGGGCAAGATCCTTATCAGCCCCAAGGTGGCTCCGTATTTCCTGCTGGGCTTCCTGCTGGCTGCATACCTCAATGTTCCCGTGCTGGGCATCGCACTGCTGGGCGTGATCATTGTAGCTCTGATGCTGGTCAACGACCAGAACAAGCCGAACAATACTGCTGTGGTTGACGGAGGTGCTGACGATGACTTCTAATAACGAGAAAAAGCTGCTCACCAAGAGCGATATCAACAAGGTTTTCTGGAGATCCTTTACGGTCAATGCATCCTTTAACTACGAGCGTCAGATGAACCAGGGTGCGCAGTATGCGCTGTCCCCGATCCTGCGGAAGCTGTATCCGGACAAGAAGGAGCTGGGCGAGGCGCTACAGCGTCACGCTGAGTTCTTCAACACCACGCCCATGCTCTGCCCCTTTATCTTCGGCATTGCAGCGGCCATGGAGGAGGAGAACGCCACGCAGGAGGACTTTGACCCCAACACCATCAACTCGATCAAGGCCGGTCTGATGGGCCCTCTGGCCGGCATCGGCGACTCGGTGTTCTGGGGCACCCTGCGTCCGCTGGCCGGCGGCATCGCCTGCTCGCTGGCACTTACGGGCAACCTGTTTGCGCCGTTCCTGTTCCTGCTGCTGTTCAACATCCCCAACGTGCTGGTGCGCTACTTCGGTTGCCACTGGGGCTACAACTCCGGCATGAAGGCGCTGAACCGCTTTGAGGAACTGGGTCTGACCGAAAAGATCTTTACCGCGGCATCCATCATCGGCCTGCTGGTCATCGGCGGCATGTCGGCCTCCATGGTCAGCATCAACCCGGTCATTGCCATTGGCAGCGGCGACAGTGCCATCAAGCTGATCGATGTCATCAACGGCATCATGCCCAAGATGCTCTCTCTGTTCACCACACTGGGTGTCTACAGGCTGCTCAAGAAGGGCACGAAGCCCAACACGATCCTGCTTGGCATCATCGTGGTCAGCGTGCTGCTCACCGCCATCGGCGTTTTCTGAGCAGAACTTTTCAAGACGACAATTTTATAGTAAAATGGAAAGCGGATGGGAGCGTGGGTTGACATCCGCTTTCTAACTTATCAGGAGGCTACAATGAACTGTACTGAAGAATTTATTGCGAAAATGAAGCAGAAGGATATCGTCATCAACTTTGTGCAGGCATGGCGCAATGATACGCTGGAAGAGAGCTATGCCCGTCTGGACAAGCCTACCCGCCTGCACGCGTATTCGGTAAGCAAGAGCGTCACCTCCATCGGTGTGGGCCTTGCCGTGCAGGAGGGGCTGTTGAAGCTGGATGATCCGGTGCTGAAATTCTACCCGGAATACGACCCGGCAACGCTTGCACCCAACTTACGGAAGATGACGGTGCGGGATCTGTTGAAGATGGGGTGCGGCTCCAAGGACAAGATGTTTTTTTGGAACGATGCCCAGCGCCTGCAATGCAAGGATTGGCAGGATTATTTCCTGCGCAATGCGTTCCCGTATGAGCCGGGCACCCGGTTTGAGTACAACAATTTCAATACTTATATGTGCAGCTGCATCGTGGAGCGCGTCGCAGGCTGTACGCTGAAAGACTATATGACGCCCCGCTTTTTTGATAAGCTGGGCATCGGCAACCCGGACTGGCTCACCTGCCCCATGGGACATTCTGCCGGAGCGTACGGCCTGTTTTTGAGCATTGACGAGATGTCCCGCATCGGGCAGTTCCTGCTGCACGACGGTTGCTGGAACGGCGAGCAGCTTCTGGACCCCGCATATTTGCATGAGGCAGAAAAAAACCAGTACCCGGTCAATGCCCCCAAGCACGGCTACGGCTATTTCTTCTGGACGAACCCGGACGACGAATCCTACCGCGCAGACGGTAGGTATGGTCAGTACATCGTAGTGGTGCCCAAGAGCAAGGTGGTGGTCACGGTGCAGGCGCTGGACAGTAAAAAATTCTTCGACGATGTGTGGTCGGAGCTGGTAGTACCCTTTTTGAACAAGGGCTGAGCATACAAAAACAACAGGAGCAAGGGTGACAATGGCAAATCTGCAGAAGCTGAATCCGACCCAGCAGGAGCTGTACAACTATCTGGAACAGCAGACCGGACAGGTGAACTTTGAGGTGCTGCAGCCGTTTACCACGCAGGAAATGGGTACGGTGCTGCACATCAGCCGCAACACGGTGAGCCAGTACCTGAACGAGTTTTTCAAAGAGGGCTGGATGGTCAAGATCAATACCCGGCCGGTCTATTATTTCCTGCGGGAGACGCTGAGCCGGAAATTCAACGTTCAGACGCTGGATGCTGAATATGAGGATCTGCAGTTTCTGCAGCAGGATCTGAACCATGGCCGCCGTGCGGACAGCTGCTTTGCGGGAGTCATCGGCTATCACCTCAGCCTGAAATCCACCGTGGAAAAATGCCGCGTGGCGGTGGAGTATCCGCCTACCGGTCTGCCGCTGGTGCTGGCGGGCGAAAAGGGCACCGGCAAGCGGCTGCTGGCTGGTAAGACCTGGGAATATGCGAAGGAAAAGCAGGTCGTGCCGGCAGAGAGCCGCTTTACAGAGCTGGACTGCGCTATGTGGGGCGCAGCAGAGCCGGGCGGCACCGGCTTTGCCGCTTCGTTCAAACGCAGGCTGGAGGCTGGCACCGGCAGCGATTTTTTGTACCTGCACGGCTTTGACCAGCTGGAGAGCAGTGTGCAGGCCGAGGCGGTGCGCTTTTTAACGGCAGTGCTGCCGGAGCTGGGCGCGAAGTATCCGCGCCTGATCTTCGGTGTGCAGACGGTGCCGCCCTCGCTCAAGAACAGTGTGCCGGTGCAGGCAGAGCTTCTGCCGCTGCGCAGCCGGTCGCTGCTGGAGAAAAAACGGCTCATCTATCGTTTTCTGATGCAGGAGGAGCAGCGCATCGGCCGCAGCGTACAGGTGACAAGTCAGGCATACCAGATGCTGATGCAGTATCCGTATGAGCGGAACGTGGGTCAGCTGGAGCAGGTCATCCGTACCAGCTGCACCAATGCATACTCCCGCAGCCGGGACGGCGGCATCTGCATCGGTCTGCCGGTGCTGCCGGATGCCGTGTTTGAGAGCTGCCTGCTGCTGCCGGAGGCCGGTGCGCAGAACCGCCCGCTGACACTGGACGACCTGCGGGAGGACTGCGGCTTTGAAAAGGAGCATCGTCTGCTGGAGGAGATCCGGGAGCAGGGGCGGCTGTATTTACAGGGCAGTCTGGAATGTGCCGGATTCTGCACCCGCATGGTGCACCGGCTGGAGGAGTACAACAACTATATCCTGTTCCAGAACAAGATCGCAGATGAGCGCATCAAGGGCATCGAACAGGGAATGCTGCGCATCTCGGAGCGCATCCATGAGCTGTACGGCGTCGGCTTCCCCAACAGCTTTATCCTGATGCTGGCGCGGTGGGTGTATTTCGGCAATGTGTTCGATGATGCCTTGCCGGAGGACAGCGCCGAGATGCAGCAGCTGGTGGCAGACCTGACCGAGGCTGTCCGGCGGGATGCGCCCTACAGTTTTGCGGTGGCAAGTGATCTGCTGCTGATGGTGCAGAACACCACCGATGTGCATTTCTCGTCCATCGGCATCCTGATGATCAGCGCCTTTGTGGAGGTGCTGCACCGCCCCGGCAACAAACTGCCAGTGCAGGCGTTCATTATCTGCCACGGTTACGCTACGGCCAGCAGCATTGCAGACGTGTGCAACAAGATGCTGCATAAGTATCTGTTCAACGCCATCGATATGCCCTATGATGTGCCGGTCAGCGAGATCGTCAGTCAGGTCAAAAAGATCCTTTATTTCAACGAGAACCGCGATGTGCTGATCCTGGTAGACCTCGGCTCACTGGAAAACATCACCGAGCTTCTGGACGACCTGCCGAATGTCAACCTCGGAATCATCAACAATGTTTCCACAGCGATGGCACTTTCGGTGGGCAGCCATATTCTGGACGGGATGCCGCTGGCAGAGGTTCTGGAAAATGCCAAAAATGCTTCGCAGATCCGCTATAAGATCTTGGAAAAAGCCCGCAAAGAGGATGTGATTCTGTTTGTGAGCGAGAGCGGCAGCAACGTCGCTGCAAAGGTGAGCGAGCTGTTCATGCACAGCCTGAATCATCTGAACACGAAGGTAAACGCGCGCTTTTTGTGCTACGATGTGCAGACCTATGAGCAGCTGCGTCAGAATGGCCACTGGGACACCTGCAACGTGCTGTTTGCAGCGTCCACCATGGAGCTTGGCCCGGCGGATTTCCCGGTGGTGGCCGTGGAGGACATCATCACCCAACGCGGACTGGATAAGATCAAGAGCGGTCTCAGCGGCTATCTGACCGAGGAAGAGTTCGAGCACTTCAAGCAGAATCTGGTCAACCAGTTCTCGCTGGAGAATGTGGTGGAATCGCTCACCATCCTGAACGCTTCCCGGGTGCTCTCTCTGGTGGCAGGTATGCTGGAGGAGATGCAGCGGGCGCTTGGCTCCCACTTCCAGCCCAAGACAGTGGTGGGGCTGAACCTGCACATCAGTTGTCTGATCGAACGGCTGGTGAAAAAAGAGGAAATCAAGAGCTACCGTGAGCTGGAACGCTTCTGTGAAGAGCACCGGGACTTTGTGGCACTGGCGCGGCGCTGCTTTGCCAACATTGCCGAGCAGTACCGCATCAACCTGCCGGACAGTGAGATCGGCTATATTTACGATTATATTTCCCACGATTACAGCGATGAAAGTCCTTGGAAAAATGAGTTTTGAACCAATAGGAGAAAATTCAAATGGATTACAATAAAGCAGCTCTGGAAATGCACGAGACCCATAAGGGAAAGGTGGGCATCGTGAGCAAGGTGGAGGTCGCCACCCGTGACGACCTGTCCACCGCCTACACCCCCGGTGTGGCCGAGCCCTGCCGCAGGATCAAGGAAAACCCGGAGGACGTGTACAAGTACACCTTCAAGGGCAACATGGTGGCAGTCGTTTCCAACGGCACCGCCGTGCTGGGTCTGGGCGATATCGGCCCGGAAGCCGGTCTGCCAGTCATGGAGGGCAAGGCCGTGCTGTTCAAGGAGTTCGGCGGCGTGGATGCCTTCCCCATCTGCATCGACGCCCACGATGCAGCCGGCGTCATTGCTGCCTGCAAGGCCATCGCGCCCACCTTTGGCGGCATCAATCTGGAGGACATCAAGAGCCCCGAGTGCTTTGAGATCGAGGAGACCTTGGAGCGGGAGCTGGACATCCCCGTGTTCCACGATGACCAGCACGGCACGGCCATCGTGGTCACTGCTGCCCTCATCAACGCCCTGCGTGTGGTGGGCAAGAAGATGGAGGATGTGCACATCGTGCTGAACGGCCCCGGGGCTGCCGGTACTGCCATCATCAAGATGCTCATGACCGCCGGTGCGAAGGATATCATTGCAGTGGATCAGTTCGGCACCCTGTACAAGGGCTGCAACAGCGCCGAAGCGCACAAGAACTGGCTGGGCGAGGTGACCAACCCCCGCCAGATCAAGGGCGGCCTGAAGGAAGCGCTGGAGGGCGCAGATGTGTTCATCGGTGTGTCCCGCCCCGGCATCCTGACCACCGAACTGTGCAAGACCATGAACAAGGATGCCATCGTCTTTGCCATGGCCAACCCTACCCCGGAGATCATGCCGGACGAAGCCAAGGCGGGCGGCGTGCGGGTGATAGCTACCGGCCGCAGCGACTTCCCCAATCAGGTCAACAACGTGCTGTGCTTCCCCGGCCTGTTCAAGGGCGCGCTCAGCGTCCGCGCCCGGGATATCAACAACGAGATGAAGCTGGCTGCTGCCTACGCCATTGCGGACCTCATCACCGATGCTGACCGCAGCGAGGAGAACATCATCCCCGGCGCGTTCGACCCCCGCGTGGCCGAGGCTGTGGCAAATGCCGTGGCAAAGGCTGCCCGCGAGACCGGCGTGGCGAAGAGCTAACAAACAAGATAAGGAGCCGGACGACACAACGGATATTTTTAATAATGCTTTCGCAGGAAAGAACGATCATGGACGACCTTAAAATCGTATTTAGTGATGTAGATGGAACGCTGCTTGATTCTCGTCAGGAGATCACGCCAAGGACGCTTCGGGCCTTGAAGCTCCTGCAAAAAAAGGAGATCCCATTCGTTATTATCTCGGCGCGCAGTCCTTCTGGCATCGAACCCATTGTGAGGAAATACGGCCTGCGGTGTAGTATTGTTTCCTATAGTGGAAGCCTGATACTGAACGAGGAGCGACAGATCATCTATCACCGCGGGATGAGCCGAGCAGAAGCAGCAAAAATCCTTGACTTTACGGCGCAGCAGCACTTTGATATGGCATGGGGTGCATACTCGTTTGACCAGTGGGTCACACCGGACCGTACGGATCCGCGCATTGAACGGGAAGAGCGAATCGTTAAGGCGACCGCCCAGCAGGGCGTGATCGCGGATATGATCGCCGATGAAGTGCATAAGCTGCTGTTCATCTGTGCTCCCGCTTGGACAGACACCATAGAAGCCACATTGAAGGCTCAGTTTCCGCAATACGAAATTGTCAAATCATCGAATGCTCTGCTGGAAATCATGCCCGGAGGAACGACCAAGGGAGAAGCCGTGAAAAGGATCTGCGCCCTGCGGGATATCTCCCCGAAGGATGCTGTTGCCTTTGGGGATAACTACAATGATGTGGAAATGCTGGAGCTTGTTGGTCACGGCTATCTGATGAGCAATGCACCGGAGCTGCTGAAGAAGCATCTGCCCAGGCATACTACCGATCGTGACCATGATGGTATAGCTGAGGCGCTTGCAGCGCATGGGATATGCTAATAATACAGTTGGCATCATGTAGACGACCAGCTTTTCATGGTCAGGGGCAACTCCATTACAGAGGCCGGAACCGCTGGGTATGAGCCGTATTCTGAGGTGATGGCCTCGCTGATTGCACAGGTGCTGGGTCTGCCGGACTACAACGCCTGGGAAATCGTCAAGCGCACCAATGCCTGCCTGATGGAAGCCCCCTATTGGCTGCGATTCAGCGAGGATGAAACCTTTGAGGACACCACGTGCGGCCGAGCCAGAAGGATCATGAATGAAAATCAGAAAACCAGCTGATGTTAAAAAGCCAAATCTCACCGTACATCCTGTACTGCTTGAGGTTTGGCTTTTTTCTTAAGCAATGCAGACGTATATACATCTGCGCACTTATTGGGAAACCTCAAACCCTGTAATTATCATGCTTCCGTGATGGCTGCGCGCTTCTACGGCGCACCAAAAAGCGTTTTGTAAAAACGCGCAGCCTGCATCGGTACGGTGCAGATCTGAAAGGGTTTGGGGTTTCCCAACAAGCATTTTGAAATTGGATTTTAAAAAATCCGATTCAAAAATCGCAAGTTGGTACCAACTTGCACTGCTTGCTGCGAATGCGAACGCCTTTCGAATTGCAAAATGATTTTTCAGTTGCTATACTGGGCTTACCAAAATTTTGTCAGGAGGCTGCTACAGTGACTGCACAGATAATGCAAATCGGGAACAGACCTTGCCGCATTTACGGCGAAGCCCATGCAGAATACCTACTGCTCCAAATGACCGGTGAACATGAGCTGCAAAGCATGGAAAGCGAGGTTACCGCTATTGCACAGAGTGCGCACCACTTTCTGTTTGCGGCTATTCCGGTGGAAAGCTGGAACGATGCACTTTCTCCGTGGATGGAATCAGAAACGTTCCGTTTGCAAGTTCATGTTCGATTTGTTTTTTGCGATTTGTTGCCTCCTCTTTTGTAGAAAAACTTTCCCATTTGTTGCAGTTTTTACCCTGCTCGTCTTGGTAAGTATAGCGGACACCATAGGAGCTGCCGCGTTTCGTGATATATGCCATAGATTTGCCTCCTTATCAAGCTGCCCGGTGGAGCCACGGATCGAAGATGTCTTTCGGGATGCGGATGCTTCCGCCTGCCCGCAGGACACGGAACTAGGTGGTGCTGTTGCACAGGTTGTAGGCGGCACGCTGGCTGATGGCCAGCATCTGCGCGACCTCCTTTACTGTGTACACCAGCTTTGTGGTCTCAGGGCTGTTGGTCGGAGACTTGACGGCATTGGTTCGAGTGACCACCTCCGTTATAGCCGGATTCGAGTCTGACTGCAAGGACTTTTTCGTATAATTCAAAGATTTCACATTTGCCAAAGCCTTCTATGCTGAATGACCCCATGGAAGCAAATGCCTTACAAGTGTATTTGGATTGTGTGGGGGCTGGATATACTTTTGATTGCGGAAAAGTACACCCTATTATAGAAGAGTGGCAAAATAGGTATAGAATTCTTTCGGTTTCTGCAATTCCTGATTCACCGATTATGTGGGCGCATTATGCTAGTGGATACTCTGGCTGTTGTTTGATTTATTCAACAAAAAAGACATTTTCAAAGATTGAGCCTATAATTTATACGGATATTACATTTAGCTTATCTGATGAGGATTTTATGGACGAGGACATACCGTCAGAAGCGATTGAAGAATCGCTCCGTTTTAAGCATAAAGATTGGGCGTATGAAAATGAATGGCGGTTAATTCAAAATGAAGATGCCGGATTTTTGAATTATGAAGTGTCAGAATTGGTTGGAATTATTATCGGCGAGAATATGAGCTTGGATAAACGAAAGGTGCTGGTTAAACTCTGCAAAGATAAGTGCATCCCTTGCTTTCGTACATACACAATGAAAAGCTGGAATGAAATTGCCTTTGCTCCGTATGATTTAATGGAATCAGAAAAGACTGAATATATTACACCAGGAGAAATGAAACGGTATATTCAAGAAGGACTGGAAAATGGAAGATGTTCCAATAATGAAAGAATGATTTTCAATGCGTTAAATGAAAAAGTATTACGAAAAGAGCATTATTAAATAAACTGGATTTCTGAAATGCAGGGAGAACGAAAATGAAACCTGTTGAAGCAGGGTTTGATTGGGGAATGTTTTGGCAAGCTGCAAGTGCGATTGCCACTGCTTTTGCCGCAATTATAGCACTTTGGCAAACAAGGTATCAAAATCGCAAAAAGGTTAAGATTACGTTTAATGAAAGCGTAATTTATGCGTTTGGTGGTTCTTTGGAACTTGCAGATAAATGCCAGTATGTATCGCTCGAAGTTGTAAATACTGGAAACCGAAAAATCATTATCAGCAGTTATGGTATAAAACTTCCAGATGGTTATAAATGGGTTATACTTCAAGAGCCAACACCAGCAGGAATTACTAAGCTCCCGGCAGAACTAGATATAGAACAATGCGTTTCCTTCGCGTGGAAAAAAGATAAGTTTATAATGCAACTTCAAAATTTGAGTAATTATCCAAGAGATAAAAAAGTTCCGTTCTTTGTTCAAGATACGGCTGGAACGTACTATATATTCAAATCACCCAAAACCATTCAGCAATATTTAGATGAAGCTGAAAAGCACAATAAAAAAGAGGGGAGGTCCCAATCATGACCGAACAAGCACTCCGCAAAATGATTGCTGCAGGGGAAAGCACCCGGCAGGAGTTTAAGTCGTGGGTGAAGTGCAAGGACTACCGGCAGCGGAAAGAGCTTGCGGTGAAAAGTGCGGTTGCGCTGGCAAAGAGCGGTCATCAGACGGGAAAGAAAATGGAAGGCGTTGCATCGGCAGCTTTGAATAGCCCGAAATACAGCAGCACGACCAAAACTCTTGCAGGCAGCGTTCTCTCGCAGTCTGACAAGAATCGCTAAATAACCTAAAATGGGGCGTACAGTTTACAACTGTGCGCTCCATTTTTTACAACAGAAATCAAATATAAAGTGATATTACGTCGAATTATTTGAGAAATTGTCGGAAAATCCATGTAGATAAAATTGGAAAATTGTGGTATAATAATACCAACCAGAAAGGAGGGTTGTGCTATGGACAACAACCAACTACAGTACATCAAAATTCAATCGCAATACGCTGATAAGGTAGAGCAATTTGAAAAGTGCGTTGTCAAAGCCGCAAAGCTGACACACGCGATTGCTGACACGGCTGAGAAAAAATGCAAGCAGGCGCGGATGGCAATAGAATCTGGCAACATAGATGTCATGCGGAATACGATTCAGCAGTACATCTGCCAGTACGGACAGGATTGGTCGCGTTTCCGGGATGTTCGGATACAGCTTGTAGATGGGAACACCTATGCACAGCTCTCTGCCGTTGACCTTATCCAGCAGCTACATTGTGTTATCACGCTGGTGTACAAGGATACTGCGTTGAAAACGGTGAACAAAGAAGCATTCCGAGAGTGCGTTAAAAGTTTGCTGAAGCAGTCCAAAATGTTTACCGATAAAGAGCTAGATGCAATGTTTGCGTAAAACAGGATAGCTGAAAATAAGCAAAGCCCACAAGCTGGATATAAAATCCGGTCTGTGGGCTTTACCATATCAGGAGTAATATTTCTGTGTGTGGTTGCCGGGACGAAGTGCTTCTGGAACTCAACGGCAAGACCTATATGCTGTCCCTCAAGGTCTACGAAATGGTGAAAACCGATGTGGCCTATGTGCAGGATAAGACGGTCAGCCAGATTCAAGCAAAGGATCGGATTCTCGAATATCTGAAGCATAAGCCGTCGATTACGAATCAGAAAGCTCAAGAGCTGTGTGGGTTTAATAAGAATCAAACCTATTATATCCTGCACCAGATGTGCAAGGACGGAATCTTGCAGCCTGATGGCGTAGGCCGAGGAACGAAGTACAAAAGCGTGAAGTGAAAATTTACGCTGACTTTTACGCTGAAAGTTTGATTTACGCTGAATTTGCGCTGAAAAACGCGCGCCGCGCGATTAGCATTTTTGCCGCGCGTTTTCTGCGGCTCAATTCTCCGGCCTGCCGTGGTCGCAGCCGAGAGAAAGATAACGCTTCATCTCCCCTCTCAGCACCATCTGTGCATACTCCAAGGGCTTATTATACAGCAGCCAGTCCAGCTCTGCCCGCTGTGCCGGGGTGTTGCCGTACTCATCCTCGACGGCGATGCAGTCGATGGCAAGAGTGGTGCCATCCTCAAACCGGGCTTCCACTTGGTTGGTGTCCATGTTATAGCGGCAGGTAAGCAATTTATTCATGGTGAACCTCATTTCTATATCAAACGGTGTCTGTTCGGATGTCCTAAACCCTGCCATAGAACCGGTGTCTCATGTAAGATTGTTGTTTGGATAAAACTGGAAGATTTTGCACAATAAATACCGTTGAAATCCAGCTTTTGGGGCTGTGCGAAACAGCCTGTTTTGCCGGGCTGATTTTGGCTCTGCACACTTTTGCACATTTTCTGCACATCGCAAGGATGGATAACAGGTGCAAAGGCGTGCAAGCAATGCAAAGGATGCAACAGAATAACAACGGAAAAATAACTGTGATTCGATCAAAACGACGATTTGACGTTGAATGATGAAATGGACAAAATGTGCTATTCGGTTCCTACGAATCAGTAGGCCGGGGGTTCGAGTCCCTTCCATCGCACCAAGAAAAACCAGTACACGTTGTGTACTGGTTTTTCTTGGTGCGATGGAAGGGGCTCGAACAAGGCGGCGGCGCACAGCGCCGCAAGCAAAGCCACAGTGCGGCTTTGCTTAGCCTGCGGGTCCCAACGCATAGGAATGTCTACCGTGGAAGCTGTAACCGAAAGATTTCATGGCTTTTTTGTTTTGTAAGCCATGGCTGCACGGTTTCTGCACGGTGGGTGTTATCCATGTCCGATGATGTAGGGCGCTGTATTGCATTGCAATCAGTGCCCTTTTTCTTAGCGTGAAAATGTAAAAGACCAACTGTATATTTCAGGCTTCGGAAAGAAGCTTCCCCTCCTCCAGCATCTTTTTCACCTCGCGCAGGTCTTTGCACTCGGCGGTGTACAGACGGCGCATCTCGTCGTCGGCGGGGGCAAGGTCCGGCACCATCACGGTGACAAAGCCGCCCCGCGCACCGGCGCGCACGCCGTTGTAGCTGTCCTCCAGCACCAGCGTTTCAGCCGGGGCTGTGCCCAGCGCCTTGGCCGCGGTGAGGAAGATCTCCGGGTCGGGCTTTGACGAGGTGAACTGCTCGCCGGAAATAAGGGCCTTGAAGTGATCGGTCATGTGCCAGTTGTTGAGGTGCCGCAGGATGGACGCCATCCGGCTGGAGGAAGCCACCACCATGGGAATGTGCTGCGCTTCCAGATAGGCGATCAGTTCATCCAGACCCGGCTTTTTGGGCGGCGGTGCCTGAAAGGCCGTCTCCGCCTGCGCGTGCAGGGCATCCATGATGGCATCGGTGTCGCAGTCCGGGCCGTAGAAGCGGCGCAGCACGGCCCGCATGGAATCGCCTGCCGAGCCGCGCGCGGCAGCGTCCAGCCCTTCCTTATAAGGAAGACCCAGTGTGGCCAGTGCGGGCTTCCACAGGGTGGCCCAGATGCGCTCGGTGTCGAACATCAGCCCGTCCATATCAAAAATAACACCTTTTATCATTGTGCAAAAGCTCCTTTCTGAGCCTGTAAGATCCGGCTTATGCCTTCATTGTATCATATTTTGGGCAGTTTGCACATGGAAAAGCAGGCAATTTAGCGCAACTTAACCTGTCCAAAGATGAAAGATTTTTCGTTTCCTTGTAAATCACATTCATATTATTATAATAGAAAACAACATTCGGTGTTTGCGGGCGCATTTTCACTCGCTGCGCCCGAGATCAGGAAAGAGGGAAAATAAATCATGTTGGATATCAAGATCACCCGTACCACTGCTCCGAAGGCAAAGCCTGACGAGAGCAATCTGGGTTTTGGCAAGAAGTTCACCGACCATATGTTCGTGATGGATTACACTGAGGGCGAAGGCTGGCACGATGCCCGCATTGTCCCCTACGGCCCCTTTGAACTGGACCCGGCTACTGTCGTGTTCCACTACGCTCAGGAGATCTTTGAGGGCATGAAGGCATACCGCACGGCCGATGATACCGTCCAGCTGTTCCGCCCGGACTGCAACGCAAAGCGTTTCCAGGACTCCGCCGACCGTCTGTGCATCCCCAAGATCCCTGTGGAGGACTACATTCAGGCCGTTGAGACGCTGGTGGATGTGGACCGTGACTGGGTGCCCCATTCCGACGGTGCTTCCCTGTATATCCGTCCCTTCGTGTTTGCAAACGACGTGGGTCTGGGCGTGCACGCTTCCAAGCACTACATTTTCTGCATCATCTGCGCTCCCTCGGGCGCTTACTATGCCGAGGGCATCAACCCCGTCCGCATCTACGTGGAAGACGAGTACATCCGTGCCGCTCCCGGCCTGACCGGCTTCACCAAGTGCGGCGGCAACTACGCTGCTTCCATCAAGGCCGGCGAGCTGGCCGAGGAGCAGGGCTACGCACAGGTGCTGTGGCTGGACGGCGTGGAGAAGAAGTACGTCGAGGAAGTTGGCAGCATGAACATCATGTTCAAGATCGACGGCAAGGTGTACACCGCTGCTACCGTCGGCACCGTTCTGCCCGGCGTTACCCGCCGCAGCTGCATCGAGCTGCTGAAGGACTGGGGCTATGAGGTCGTCGAGGGCAAGATCGCCATTGCCGACATCATGGCTGCTGCCCGCGAAGGCAAGCTGGAAGAGGTGTTCGGCACCGGTACCGCCGCTGTCGTCTCCCCCGTCAAGGAGCTGGTCTGGAAGGGCGAGCACGCCTACATCGGCGACGGCAAGATCGGCCCTGTCACCCAGAAGCTGTACGACACCATGACCGGTATGCAGTGGGGCAAGATCCCCGATACCAAGGGCTGGATCGTGCCTGTTGAGAAAAAGAACTGATCCCGATTCTCCGGAGAGAACCTTTTTATTCAGAATAGCAGCAAACGCCGCCAGGCCTCCGCTCGGCGGCGTTTGCCGTATATCGGAAAACGCCTTCCGTCAAAACTCCAAAATTTCCCGGCGCAATTGCTTTCTGTGCCCTGCAGTGCTAAACTGAAAACAGAACAGCGGCCTGCATTGCGGCAGGCTGTGTGCAGGAAAGATTGAGAGGGAAGAACCCATGGTCAAAAAATGGAGCGTGAGCTACCCTGCCGTCAACGGCACCGAGCAGCGCAGAGTATATGTTTATCTGCCCACGATGTATGAAGCTGACCCCGACCGCCGGTATCCGGTGCTGTATATGTTCGACGGCCAGAACGTCTTTTTTGACGAGGATGCCACCTTTGGCAAAAGCTGGGGCGTGGCCGATTATCTGGACTACACCGACACCCCGCTGATCGTGGCGGCGGTGGAGTGCAACGCCGGAGCCAACAACGAACGGCTGGTGGAGTATTCGCCCTACCGGTTCGACGACCCGCAGTTCGGCCACTTCGACGGCAAGGGTCAGGCCACCATGAGCTGGTATATCCACCGGTTCAAACCCTTCATCGACCGCAACTTCCGCACCCTGCCCGACCGGGCACACACCTTCATCGGCGGCAGCAGCATGGGCGGCCTGATGAGCCTGTACGCCCTTTTGCAGTACAACGACACTTTCAGCCGTGCGGCGGCGCTGTCGCCGTCCATCTGGGTGTCGCCGGAAAAGCTTTCCGGCCTTGTGGGCCGGGCAAAGCTGGAGCCGGGCACCGTGCTGTACATGGACTACGGCTCCCGCGAGATGGGCAACCACGACGGGATGCGCCGCGGCTTTGCAGAGATGTGCGCAAAGGTCATGACCCGGGGCATCCACCTTACCAGCCGCATCGTGCCCGGCGGCACCCACAGCGAAGCCAGTTGGGAAAAACAGCTGCCCTTTATGTTCCATACTCTGATGTATGAGGTGGAGGAGTAAACCCTAAAAGGAGGAAACACCATGGAAATGCAGTATTTTAAGGACTACAGCCCGGCGCTGGGCCGCGACATGGAGTGCAAAATTTACGGCCACGCAGGCCGCCCGATGCTGTACATCCCCTGTCAGGATGGCCGCTTCTTCGATTTTGAGAACTTCCACATGAACGATACCCTTGCCCCATGGATCGATGCTGGTAAGATCATGGTGATCTCCATTGATACCATGGACAAGGAGACCTGGTCCGACACGCAGGGCGACCCCTATTGGCGCATCCGCCGCTATGAGCAGTGGCTGCGCTATATCGTGGAGGAGGCTGTACCCAAGATCCAGTATCTGGCCAAGGAGCACAACGGCTGGGACGACCTGCCCGGTGTCATTGCCTTTGGCTGCAGTCTGGGTGCCACCCATGCGGTCAACCTGTACCTGCGCCGCCCGGATGTGTTCTGCGGCTGTCTGGCCCTCAGCGGCATCTACACGGCCCACTATGGCTTCGGCAATTATATGGACGAGCTGGTGTACATGAACTCGCCCGTGGACTACATGAAGCACTTCCCGGAGGATCACCCCTACATGCAGCTGTTCCGCAGCCAGAAGGCGGTCATCTGCTGCGGTCAGGGCGACTGGGAGCAGCCGGACACCACATGGTTCCTCAAGCGCATCTTCGAGGCCAAGAACATCCCCATCTGGGTAGACCTGTGGGGCCACGATGTGAACCACGACTGGAACTGGTGGTATAAGCAGACTGCATATTACATGCCGTATATTCTGGGCGAGTAAAATGGCTCGCCCTCTCAGTCACCTTCGGTGACAGCTCCCCCAAAGGGGGAGCCTTTGGCAAAACCAAAAGGCATTGCCGTACTGCCAAGGCCTCTCCCTTTGACAGATTTCCCCCGGTTGGGGGAAGATGTCGCGCAAGCGACAGAAAGGGGAACGAGGTGGACGCGAGCTTTGCGAGCGGACGGAGAGGGCGAGGCCGCCTTGATAGAGGTTCATAGAGGAAAGAGGAATCATAAAACCATGCAGAATTTTATTTTTATTTCGCCCAACTTCCCCACCAACTACTGGCAGTTCTGCCGTGAGCTGAAAAACAACGGCATGAATGTGCTGGGCATCGGCGACCAGCCCTACGATGAGCTGAAGCCGGAGCTGAAGGACAGCCTGAACGAGTACTACAAGGTGGGCAGTCTGGAAAACTACGACGAGGTCTACCGCGCTGTGGCCTTCTTTGCCTTCAAGTATGGCCGCATCGACTGGCTGGAGTCCAACAATGAATACTGGCTGGAGCGGGACGCAGCCCTGCGCACCGATTTCCACATCACCTCCGGCTTCCAGACCGCCGATATGCCCCGCATCAAGTACAAGAGCAAGATGAAGGAGTATTACCAGAAGGCCGGCATCGCCACCGCACGCTACCACATGGTGGACGATTACGAGGGCTGCCGGAAGTTCATCGACGAGGTGGGCTACCCGGTGGTGGTAAAGCCGGATAACGGCGTGGGCGCATCCGATACCCACAAGCTGTCCAGCGACGAGGATCTGAAAAAGTTCCTCGTGCAGAAGACGGCCCATCACCCGGATGTGGAGTACATCATGGAGGAGTTCGTCCGGGCCGAGGTGAACAGCTACGATGCCATCATCGATGCCAACGGCAACCCCATCTTTGAGGCCGGCAACGTCAGCCCCATGTCCATCATGGATATCGTCAACGACAACGACAACTCCATCTATTACATCATCAAGGACCTGCCCGAGGACACCCGCGCCGCAGGCCGTGCCGTCGTCAAGAGCTTTGGCGTCCGGAGCCGCTTCATCCACTTTGAGTTCTTCCGCATGACCGAGGATCAGGCCAGCATGGGCCAAAAGGGCCAGATCGTGGCACTGGAAGTCAACATGCGCCCCTGCGGCGGCTTCACCCCGGATATGATCAACTTTGCCCGCTCCACCAACGTCTACAAGATCTGGGCGGACATGATCGCCTTTGGCGGTACCGATATGCCGGTGGGCGAGCACTTCTACTGCCCGTTTGCAGGCCGCCGCGACGGCAAGCACTTTGTGTACAGCCACGAGCAGATCATGCAGAAGTACCAGCAGAACATGCGCATGGTGGACCGCATCCCGGATGCCCTGAGCGGTGCCATGGGCAACCAGATGTACGTTGCCACCTTCTCCACCCGCGAGGGCATGGAGCGGTTCTACTCCGATGTGCTGGCCGTCACCGACGAAAACAACGCCGCTGTGCAGAAGGAGCTGAGCAGCATTCTGGCTCTGGGCGAGCCGGAGACCACCCCGGCGGAAAAGCCCGCCGCTCCTGCCGCTAAAAAGGCACGCACCACAAAGAAAAAGTAAGAATACGCTCAAACAGCCCCGGAACGGCATCTGCCGCCCCGGGGCTGTTGTTATATTGCAAAAAAATGGTCACCCGTTCTGAGCGAAATGACAAATTTTTTCAGATTGGTTGACAAGATGCCGGGGGGGGGGTAAGATGTGGGTGTGAAGCATATTTTTGGGGTGCTTCGGCACAAAAAACAGGAGGCTTGTATTATGAGATTGTACAAAAAAGCAGCCGCTGTTCTGCTGGCGGCAGCAATGGCTGTTTCCATGATGACCGCTTGCGGCGGTGGCGGTGGTTCCACCGGCGGCAATGGCGGCGGCAGCGGAAACAATGGCGGAAGCACATCCGTGGCTGTGCCTGCACCGGACAAGTTTGAAAATGTTGGCACTGGTTCCGAAAGTGAGGGTGGCGGGTCCGGCACTTTGGGTACGCCGATCGCAAGCTTCAGCGGAAGCCAGTATGCAGCTTTTGTTCAGAATGTGAAGAATCATCAGTCCACCGGTCTGTACATGGAATACACCACTGTGGAATATGATGCGAACAAAGCATATAAATCTGGAATAAATTATATTCTTGCAGCGGATAGAAATGACATCTATTTGAAAATGAGGTCTGTCGGCAGCACATCCTCGGTTCCGAGTGTGGTATTCGGAACGGTCGAGAACAATACAGAGTGGTTGTACGCCTTGTATGAAAAGTCGAAGGTTGCAGTGGGCGAGCAGGGAGCCTATAATGAAGGCCAGCTGTGGGATGATATTGGCTTTAGTGCAGATGCTCTGCCCTATCAGATGTACAAGACTGTTGTAAAAGTGAACGGCCAGCCCTATGACGCTGAGACCTTTACGGATTCCTATGGAACCAAGTACACTATCTGCTATCAGGGCAGTATGCCGAAGTATACGATGATTGAATATGCGCATCCGGATTCAGACGGTGTGCAGTATTACGTTACCGAGTATAAGACCATCCAGTACACCACCAACGGCCTGTGCCAGTGGCCGAAAGACGGCTATAAGGTCTATAAGTACGTCAGCACTTCTCAATCCGGCAATACGGCAACGATCGTGCTGGCCGATGAAGCGGGCAAGCAGTATACGATCACTGTCGTGGAAGGTGTCCCCAACGGTCTGACCGTTAAGGATGAAAACGGCAATGTCGTTACAGACCAGTTCAAGTGGCTTATGCAGGGCGAGTAAAACAAGAATATAATTTACAACCAATAATCTTCAGCCCCGGAACGGCATCTGCCGCCCCGGGGCTGTTGTTATATTGCTAAAAAACGGTCACCTGTTCCGGGCAAAACGACAAAATTTTTCAGATTGGTTGACAAGATGCCCGGGGGGGGGTAAGATGTGGGTGCGAAGCATATTTTTGGGGTGCTTCGGAACAAAAAAACAGGAGGCTTGTATTATGAGATTGTACAAAAAAGCAGCCGCTGTTCTGCTGGCGGCAGCAATGGCTGTTTCCATGATGACCGCTTGCGGCGGTGGCGCAGGCGGCAATGGCGGCAACGGTGGCAATGGCGGCAATGCTGGGGCGGTACCTTCTGCACCTACGCTGGAAGAGATCGTTTTGCCGAAGGATGATGGCGAGGGCGAAGGTACCCCCACCAAGACTCACCTCGATAAAGCTAACAGCTGGCTGGTAGCTTTCCAGAACAATGTGGTCAATGCGCATGCAGTTTACTTTGCAGGCTCTCAGAGCTCGTACAGCGCTGCTGGTACGCAGACGGAAGAACTCAAGATGGTTATGGCCTCTACCGCCGGCAAGGCTTATGTGGATATGACCGGTTGGGGCTTGGAAGGTAGCAAGAAAGAGGATCATGCCATCACATTCTATATGGAAAGCGGAAAAGCTTCGGCAGTATATGCCTTGAATAAATCTGCTAAGGCTGGCATAAAAATGAATTTGAGCGCTGATGATATGGAAGGAATTACCGGTGACTTTGATTTCAGCGATATCCAAATTCCGGCCAACATCTACCTTACTGAAGTGCAGATCGGCGGTACGAAGTACCGTGCTGAGACCTATGTGCAGGACGGCAACGAGTACTATACCTGCTTTGGCACGGACAAGCGGCCCAAGTATCAGATCACGAAGAAGCAGAATGGTGGCACGGATGTGTCTGCATATCAGGAGATTGTGATTGGTTCTGATAAGGGCATGTGCAATCTCACTGGCTACACCATTTACACTGCAGGCGAAGATGCTCAGCATAATCTGCTTTTGTCCGATGGAAACAAGAATGTATTTAGCGTTGTGATTGAGAGAGATACCAATGGTAAACTGACAAAGATGACGGTGAAGGATGCTACCGGCAAGGATGTCACGAAGGATTTCAACTGGCTGGCAGAAATTCTGGGAAGTTTCTACGGGAACTAAGTTTAAATAACCTCAATATAATAAAGTGTTTTGCCCCGGCTGTCCCCCGACAGCCGGGGCTTTTCGTTGTCCCTTTTGACAAAGTGTGGTATACTGTTGCCAGAGATTTTATTGGGAACGAGGTACATCTATGAAAATTCCTGCAAACGGCTTTACCCACGCCGGCAAGTTCCACGCCGACGATGTGTTTGCCACTGCCCTGCTGCAAATTTTGCGCCCGGATATCAAGATCACCCGCGGCTTTGTGGTGCCGGACGGTTTTGACGGCATCGTGTACGATGTGGGCTTTGGGATGTTCGACCATCATCAGGAGCCCCGGGAGTACCGCGCAAACGGTGTGCCCTACGCGGCCTTCGGCCTGCTGTGGCGGGTGCTCGGCCCCGGCCTTGTGGGCGAGCGTCAGGCCCGGCTCATTGACGAGAACTTTATCCAGCCGCTGGACCTCAACGACAACACCGGCGAGCAGAACAGCCTGTGCGATGCCATTGGCTTTTTTAACCCGGTCTGGGACTCCAAGGAGGATCAGGACGCCTGCTTTTTCAAGGCGGTGGCCGTGGCAAAGCAGATCCTGGAAAACCAGATCGCCAGCGCCAACGCCGTGAACCGCGCCGATGAGAAAGTCCAGCAAGCTTACAAAAACTCCCGGGACGGCATCGTGGTGCTGCCCTGCTATCTGCCGTGGAAGAACGGCCTGTACAAGACGGATGCGCTGTTCGTGATCTACCCCAGCCAGCGCGGCGGCTGGAGCGCCCAGTGCGTCACCGACCACAAGACCAAGCGCCCCAAACTCCCCTTCCCCCAGAGCTGGGCCGGCCAGCCGCAGGAGGTCATTGAGCAGAAGAGCGGCATCCCGGGCATCAGCTTCTGCCACGCCAGCCGCTTCCTCATCACCGCCAAGGATAAGGAAACTGCCCTTGCCGCCTGCCGTCAGGTGTTAAAGAACAATGGCCGCATCTGAGCCGTGCGCCCGGCCAAAGCCCGCCTTTGTGTATATGGTGCGGTGTACCGGCGGTACGCTGTACACCGGCTGGACCACCGACCCTGCCGCCCGCCTGCAGGCCCACAAAAGCGGCAGAGGGGCCCGCTACACCCGGGCCAGAGGTGCAGCGGCCTTTGCCTACGTGGAGCGCTGTGCGGACAAGCGCAGCGCCCTGCGGCGGGAAGCTGCGCTCAAAAAGCTGCCCAAGGCGCAAAAAGAGCTGCTGTGCCGCGCATGGAGCGCGGCGGGCGGGCCCTTTTCCGGCGCATAAAGACAAAACGAAACCCGGAACTCTTTCAGGGCCAGACGGCTCACAAAAGGGTCCCGGGCGTTTTGTTTTTGCGGTGTGAATTCTTTCCGTGTGCTGTAGTCCGCACATGCCTCCGGACAGGCTGCATGTGCCCCGAATATATACTGCGCAAATGCATAAAATATGAATATATTCTGCAAATAACGCATAAAGATACAAATTGAACCAAAACAGAGGTCAAATCCGTGTAAGGTTTGGCGGTTTTCGGCATTGACGGAAAAGCCGCGCGGCGTATAATAAAAGCATCAACAGAAATGCAGATGCAAGAGGGTGCGGGAGGGATGCCTGCATCAGAAAACAAAAGTGTATTTTTAAAAGGAGCAATCATCATGAAAAAGGAAAACATCAAAAAAGTCGTTCTGGCATACTCCGGCGGTCTGGATACCTCCATCATCATTCCCTGGCTGAAGGAAAACTACAACAACTGCGAGGTCGTCGCTGTCTCCGGTGACGTGGGTCAGGGCACCGAGCTGGACGGTCTGGAAGAAAAGGCCAAGGCTACCGGCGCTTCCAAGCTGTACGTGCTGGACCTGAAGAAGGACTTTGTGGAGAACTACATCTTCCCCACCCTGAAGTTCGGCGCGAAGTACGAAGATTACCTGCTGGGCACCAGCTTTGCACGTCCCTGCATCGCAAAGGCTCTGGCGGATATCGCCATCAAGGAAGGTGCAGATGCCATCTGCCACGGCTGCACCGGTAAGGGCAACGATCAGGTGCGTTTTGAGCTGACCCTCAAGGCCCTGTGCCCGGATATGGCCATTATTGCTCCGTGGCGTGAGTGGGATATCAAGAGCCGTGACGAGGAGATCGATTACGCCGAGGCTCACCACATCCCCCTGAAGATCAACCGCGAGACCAACTATTCCAAGGACAAGAACCTGTGGCATCTGAGCCACGAGGGTCTGGATCTGGAGAGCCCCGCCAACGAGCCGCAGTACAACAAGCCCGGCTTCCTGGAACTGGGCATCAGCCCCGAGCAGGCTCCCGATAAGCCCACCTATGTGACCATCCACTTTGAAAAGGGCATCCCCACCGCCATTGACGGCAAGGAGATGGGCGCTGTGGAGCTGGTGGAATACCTGAACAAGCTGGGCGGCGAGAACGGCATCGGCCTGCTGGATATCGTGGAGAACCGTCTGGTGGGCATGAAGAGCCGCGGCGTGTACGAGACCCCCGGCGGTGCCATCCTGTACAAGGCCATCAATGTTCTGGAGACCATCACTCTGGATAAGGAAAGCTCTCACTTCAAGGCTCAGCTGGCCCAGAAGTATGCCGATATCGTCTACAACGGCCAGTGGTTCACCCCGCTGCGCGAGGCTCTGGATGCCTTTGCCGACAGTCTGGAAAAGACCGTTACCGGCGATGTGAAGCTCAAGCTCTACAAGGGCAACATGATCAACGCCGGCGTCACCTCTCCGTACACCCTGTACGACGAGCAGACCGCTTCCTTCGGCGAGGATGACGACTACAATCAGGCAGATTCCGCCGGCTTCATCAACCTGTTCGGCCTGTCCATCAAAGAGCGCGCAAAGCTGTCCAAGAACTGGCCGGAGGTCAAGTAAGCAGCTGTAACATCTTCCCTTTCGTGTGTTTTCACACTTTCACACGGAAGTTCCATCCAACCGGCATCGTTGCCGGCGGCACCGCCGCAGGAGCGTTTTCCCCTGCGGCGGCTTTGCCGTTTTTAGAAGAAATTGACGAATGGCTGCTGTATGTGGTAACAGGCTCGCCCTCTCCGTCTGCTCGCTTCGCTCGCATCCACCTCTCCCAAAGGGAGAGGCCTTGGCAAAGAGATGAACCTTGCATGGACTGCCAAGGGCTCCCACTTTGGGGGAGCTGGCATCGCGCAGCGATGACTGAGAGGGCGAGGACGCTTGCCGCGGGGCAGCGGTTCCCGGACATAAAGTAAAGGATAAAACTATGGCAGAACAACTCTGGAAGGGCCGTTTTTCCAAGGCCGTGGATTCCCGCGTGAACGACTTCAACTCCTCCATCCGGTTCGATCAGCGCATGATCGCGCAGGATATGCGCGGCAGCGGCGTGCACGCCGCCATGCTGGCAAAGCAGGGCATCATCTCGGAAAAGGACTGTGAGGACATCCTCAACGGTCTGGCTTCCATCGCGGATGATCTGGCCAGCGGTGCGCTGACCATCGACCCCAATGCCGAGGATGTGCACACCTTTGTGGAGCAGACCCTCACCGCCCGCATCGGGGATGCCGGCAAGCGGCTGCACACCGGCCGCAGCCGCAACGATCAGGTGGCGCTGGATATCCGCCTGACCCTGCGGGACTACAGCCACACCCTGCAGGCCTACATCGTGGAGCTCATCAAGGTCATCTGCAAAAAGGCCGGTGAGAACACCACCGCCGTCATGCCCGGCTACACCCATCTGCAGCGTGCCCAGCCCATCACCTTTGGCCACGCCCTGATGGCATATGCCTCCATGCTGCTGCGCGACCTGCAGCGCTTTGAGGATGCCACCGCCCGCATGGACGCACAGTGCCCGCTGGGCAGCGGCGCGCTGGCCGGCACCACCTACCCGCTGGACCGCCAGTTCACCGCCGAAAAGCTGGGCTTTGCGGCTCCCTGCGCCAACAGTCTGGACGGCGTGTCCGACCGCGATTTCTGCATCGAGCTGGCAAACGCCATCTCCATCTGCATGATGCACCTGTCCCGCCTTTCCGAGGAGATCATCCTCTGGTGCAGCTGGGAGTTCAAGTTCATTGAGCTGGACGATGCCTTTACCACCGGCTCTTCCATCATGCCGCAGAAGAAGAACCCCGATGTTACCGAGCTGATCCGTGGCAAGACCGGCCGCGTCTACGGCGACCTGAACACCCTTCTGGTGATGATGAAGGGCATTCCCCTCGCCTACAACAAGGACATGCAGGAAGATAAGGAAGCTATCTTCGACGCAGTGGATACGCTGGAGCTGTGCCTGAAGACGGTCACTCCCATGCTGGATACCATGAAGACCATTCCGGCCAACATGCGCCGCGCCGCCGCAAAGGGCTTTATCAACGCCACCGACTGCGCCGACTACCTCACCAAGAAGGGGATGCCCTTCCGCGATGCCTACAAGCTGACCGGCTGCATGGTGTCCGACTGCATCGCAAAGGACAAGACCCTTGAAGAGCTGACCCTCGACGAGTTCAAGGGCTACAGCGCTCTGTTCGAGAACGATATCTACGATGCCATTGATCTGGTCAAGTGCTGCGAGGGCCGCACCAGCTACGGCGGCCCCAGCGAAGCCAGTGTAAACAACCAGATCGCACTGGCAAACGCACAGCTGGATGCGTGGGAGGAAAAGAACGCATGAGCGTGAAAGTTTTTATTGATGGCTCTTCCGGCACCACCGGCCTGCGCATTGCCGACCGGCTGGCACAACGCCCGGAGATCGAGCTGCTTTCCATTTCCGCAGAGGGCCGCAAGGATGTGAACGAGCGCGCCAAGGTCATCAACTCCGCGGACCTCGCCTTCCTCTGCCTGCCGGATGCCGCTTCCAAAGAGGTCATGCCCCTGCTGCGCCCGGACGTGAAGGTGCTGGACACCTCCACCGCCTTCCGCACCGATGCCGCATGGGACTACGGCTTCCCGGAGCTGAAGGGCCAGAAAGAGAAGATCAAGAATTCCGATCGTGTGGCGGTGCCCGGCTGCTATGCCAGCGGCTTTATCAGCATCGCCCGCCCGCTGGTGGAGCTGGGTCTGGCCCCGAAGGACTATCCCTTCAGCTGCACCGGCATCTCCGGCTACTCCGGCGGCGGCAAAAAGATGATCGCCGAGTACGAAAGCCTTAACCGTCCGGCACACAGCAAGCTGGATGCACCCAAGAGCTACGGTCTGGGCCTTGCCCATAAGCATCTGCCGGAAATGCAGAAGATCAGCGGCCTTGCCCACACCCCCATGTTCGTGCCCGTGGTGTGCGATTACTACTGCGGCATGCAGGTGCTGGTGCCGCTGGATCTGACGCTGGCGGGCAGCACCGCCGAACAGGTGGCCGAGGGCATTGCGGCATATTACAAGGATGCTGCCACCGTCAAGGTGCACGCTCTGAACGAAGCCCTGCCGGAGAACGGCCTGTACTCCAATGCCATGGCCGGTACCGACCGCATGGAGCTGTACATGACCGTGAACGCTGCAGGCGACCAGATGATGCTGGTGTCTGTGTTCGATAATCTGGGCAAGGGCTCCTCCGGCGCAGCGGTCCAGTGCATGAACCTGATGCTGGGGCTGGAAGAGACCGAAGGGTTGGAATAAACTTGTATCGCATATGGGCAGCGTCCTCGCCCTCTCCGTCTTTGCTGCGCAAATCCACCTCTCCCAAAGGGAGAGGCCTTGGCAAAGAGATGAAGTCTGCGTGGACTGCCAAGGGCTCCCCCTTTGGGGGAGCTGGCGAACGTATGTGAGCCTGAGAGGGCGAGCCTGTTTGCGTGAAAAGAGTTTCTTTGTGGGAAAGGAAGATCATTATGCAGTATCAAGAAGTTACGGGCGGCATCTGCGCGCCCAAGGGTTTTGCAGCGGCTGGCGTGCACTGCGGCATCCGCGCAAACCATGCAGAAAAATACGATCTGGCACTCATCAAGGCGGACGTGCGCTGCGCCGCTGCCGGTGTGTACACCACCAACAAGGTCTGCGGCGCACCCATCAAGGTGGACCGCGCCCACCTGAAGGACGGCTACGCACAGGCGATCATCGTGAACAGCGGCAACGCCAACACCTGCGCCGCCAACGGCGTGGCTCTGGCCGAAGAATGCTGTGAGCTGGTGGGCAGAGAGCTGGGCATCGACCCGCAGGACGTTCTGCCCGCTTCCACCGGTGTCATCGGTCAGCCCATGGTCATCGACCCCTTTGCCCGGGGCATTCCTGCCGCCGCCGCAAAGCTGGCTGCGGACGAGCAGGGCAGCACCGACGCCGCCACCGCCATCATGACCACCGACACCCACAAAAAGGAATACGCCATCCAGTTCGAGCTGGGCGGCAAGACCTGCACGGTGGGTGCCATTGGGAAGGGCAGCGGCATGATCGCCCCCAACATGGCAACCATGCTGGCCTTCTACACCACCGATGCGGCGGTCTCGCCCATCCTGCTGGAAAAGGCCCTCAAGACCGTGGTGCCCGGCACCTACAACCAGATGAGCGTGGATCTGGACACTTCCACCAACGATACCCTGATCATCATGGCTTCCGGCCTTGCAGGCAACCCGGAGATCTGCGAGGAGAACGCGGACTACGAAGCCTTTGTTGCGGCGCTGACTGCCATTGCAGAGCACATGTGTGCCGAGCACGCCGGTGACGGCGAGGGTGCCACCCACCTCATCACCTGCGAAGTGACCCACGCCCCCGACCTGAAGACCGCCCGTGCCGTCAGCCGCAGCGTGGTGTGCTCCAACCTGTTCAAGGCAGCGGTGTTTGGCCGCGATGCCAACTGGGGCCGCATCCTGTGCGCCATCGGCTACACCCCCGGCGATTTCTCCATTGATAAGGTCTGCGTGTGGCTTTCCAGCAAGGCCGGTGAGGTGTATGTGTGCGAAAACGCCGCCTACCACCCCTACAGCGAGGACGAAGCCGCCAAGGTGCTGGCTGAGCACGATGTGCTGGTCAAGGTGGACATGGGCACCGGCGATGCATCCGCAAAGGCATGGGGCTGCGATCTGACCTACGATTACGTCAAGATCAACGGCGACTATAGAACTTAATGGAACTCCCCCAGTCGCCTGCGGCGACAGCCCCCTCACGGAGGGAGCCTGAAAGCCTCCCTCCTTGAGAAAGACTCCCCCGGCCGGGGGAGGTGGCACGAAAGTGCCAGAAGGGGAATGGGTAGCATCGCGTAGCGATGACGGAAGGAGTTCGTCTGGTGGAAAACGAATGCCGGAGCAAGCGTGCTGGCGGCAAGGAGAGTATATGAAAAACGAAGAAATGGCGCGCCTTTTCTCTGAGGCGACACCCTACATCCAGAAGTATCACGGAAAGACCATGGTGGTAAAGTACGGCGGCAATGCCATGATCAACGAAGAACTGAAAAATGCCGTCATGAACGATCTGGTCACCCTTACCCTGCTGGGTGTGCGCGTGGTGCTGGTGCACGGCGGCGGCCCGGCCATCAACGAGATGCTCAAAAAAGTGGGCGTGGAGAGCCATTTCGCAAACGGTCTGCGCGTGACTGACGATGCCACCATGGAGATCGTGCAGCAGGTGCTGGCCGGTAAGGTGAACAAAGATCTGGTGGCAAAGCTGCGCGGCCGCGGCGTGGGCCTGTGCGGCATGGACGGCCAGATGCTGCGCTGCACCGAGCTGGACCCCCAGCTGGGCCATGTGGGCGAGATCGTGCATGTGGACGCTACCCTGATCGCAAGCCTGCTGGACGGCGGCTTCATCCCCGTGATCGCCACGGTGGGCATGGACGATCTGGGTCAGGCCTACAACGTGAACGCCGACACCGCCGCTGCACAGATCGCGATTGCGCTGAAAGCGGAGAAGCTGGTATCCATGACCGATATCGCGGGCCTGCTGCGGGATAAGGACGACGAGAGCACCCTCATCCCCGAGGTGGAGGTGTCCGAGATCGAGGGCTATAAGTCCGCCGGCATCATTGCGGGCGGCATGATCCCCAAGATCGGCGGCATGGCCGATGCCATCTATCAGGGCGTGCACGAGGCGGTCATCATCGATGGCCGCGTGCCCCACTCCATCCTGCTGGAGCTGTTCTCCGACCGCGGCTCCGGCACCCGCTTTTACCGCCGCAGCCACCGCGAATAAGCATTGCACAGGTGCCGTGCAGGCGGTATAATAAGAAAAATGACCCTCTCAAGCCTTTGCCAGCATTTTCTGGCGCGAAAGCGCCTGAGAGGGTTTTCTGTTCACAGTTTCTGTTCACAGGAGGGTACACCTATGGATTCTGAAAAAGTCATCAAGCGGGACGGCGAATACGTCCTGCACACCTATAACCGCAACCCTATTGTGCTGGAAAAAGGCCACGGCCTGCGCGCCGCAGGCCCCGAGGGTCAGCAGTATCTGGATTTTACCAGCGGCATTGGCGTGAACAGCCTTGGCTACTGTGATCTGGACTGGGCCGAGGCCGTTTCCGAGCAGGCCCATAAGCTGCAGCACTCCTCCAACCTCTACTACACGGCCCCCTGCGGCAAGCTGGCCAAAAAGCTGTGCAAGCGCACCGGCATGAGCAAGGTGTTCTTTGGCAACTCCGGTGCCGAGGCCAACGAGGGTGCCATTAAGGCTGCGCGCAAGTACAGCGTGGACCACTACCGCAAGGACCGCACCACGGTCATCACGCTGGTGAACAGCTTCCACGGCCGCACCATCGCCACCCTGACCGCCACCGGTCAGGAGGTGTTCCACAACTACTTCGGCCCCTTCAACGAGGGCTTCCTGTATGCTCCGGCAGGCGATATCGAAGCGCTGGAGGAGCTGGTGGACCGCACAACCTGCGCCGTGATGCTGGAACTCATTCAGGGCGAGGGCGGCGTGATGGCGCTGGACCCGGACTACGTGCAGGCCGTGCGCAAGCTCTGCGACGAAAAAGATCTTGTGCTCATCGTAGACGAGGTGCAGACCGGCGTGGGCCGCACCGGCACCTTCCTGTGCTGCGAGCACTACAACCTCAAGCCGGATGTGGTCACGCTGGCCAAGGGTCTGGGCGGCGGCCTGCCCATCGGCGCAGTGCTGATGAACGAAAAGGTAGCCGAGGGCATGGGCCCCGGCACCCATGGCTCCACCTTCGGCGGCAACCCGGTGGTCTGCGCCGGTGCCAACGTGGTGGTGGACCGCATGGATCAGAGCTTCCTTGCCAATGTCAACGAGCGCGCCGTCCAGCTGCGCGCAGGCATCGCAAAGCTGCCCCATGTCAAGAGCATTTCCGGCATCGGCCTGATGGTGGGCATCGAGTTCTACGACCTCAAGGCCGCAGATGTGCTGGTCGCCTGCCGCGAAGCGGGCCTGCTGGTGCTGACAGCCAAGACCCGCCTGCGCCTGCTGCCGCCGCTGACCCTCAGCGAGCACGATGTGGACATGGCGCTGGAGATCCTGAGCGATGTGCTGGGCAAGATGGAGCCGACGGCTCCGAAGGAGCAGGCATGAAAAATCTGCTGAAAATGAGCGACCTCTCCCCTGCCGAGCTGACCCACATTCTGGATGTGGCCGACCAGCTCAAGGCACAGCAGAAGCTGGGCGGCACGGCCCCGCTGTTGGCAGGAAAGACGGTTGCCCTGATGTTCTCCAAGGCATCCACCCGCACCCGCACCAGCTTTGAGGTGGGTGTGTACCAGCTGGGCGGTCTGGGCAACTACATGAACACCGCCGAGCTGCAGGCCGGGCGCGGCGAGCCCCTCAAGGACACCGCCCGGGTGCTGGGCCGCTACTACGACTGCGTGGTGTGGCGCACCTACCGCCAGAGCGATCTGGAAGAGTTTGCCGAGCTGGCCGGTGTGCCGGTGATCAACGGCCTGACGGATTACGCCCATCCCTGCCAGGTTCTGGCCGACCTGATGACCATTCGGGAGCGCCGGGGCAGCCTTGCGGGCCGGAAGCTCTGCTTTGTCGGCGACGGCAGCAGCATGGCAAACAGCCTCATCGTGGGCGGACTGCTGGCTGGGATGCAGGTCACCTGCGTCTGCCCGCAGAGCTACCGCCCGGCGGCGGATGTGCTGATGTTCGCCCACAAGTACGGCAGCGCCTTCCACCTGACCGCAGACCCTGCCGAGGGTATTCAGGATGCCGATGTGGTGGCAACGGCTGTGTGGAACACCGCCAAGCCCGGCACGCCGGAAAGCGAGCAGCGCCTGCGGGATTTCGTGGGCTACCAGCTCACGGGCAAGCTGCTGGAAAGCGCAAAGCCCGACGTCATGGTGCTGCACTGCCTGCCCGCCCACCGGGGCGAGGAGATCTCCTCGGCGGTGTTCGAGCAGCACGCACCGGAGATCTTCGATGAAGCCGAGAACCGCCTGCACGTGCAGAAAGCCGTGCTGGCCATTCTGCTGGCGGGAAAATAAAAACAGAACGCCAACAGGGCCGCCGCACATCGTTTGTGCGGTGGCCCTGTTTTTTATCGTGGGAGATTTGAAAAAGCAATCAGCTGCGGTCCATTTTGACCACGAACAGGTAGCTCAGAACAAAGGATAAGCCAAAGGCAATGACCCAGCCGATGGCGGCGTAGATGAAGTAAGGTCCGATATAAGCGGGAATGCTGAAAATGCTGGAGGTGATGTAGCCGTACAGGCGCACACCGAAGGCACCGATGAAGGCGCTGCCCACGCAGCTGCCGATGGTGGCAGCAAGGAAACCCTTCTTGTACTTGGTCAGCACGCCGAACAGAGCAGGCTCGGTGATGCCCAGAATGCCGGACAGAACGGAGGACAGAACGATGGAACGTTCCTTTTGGCTCTTTTCTTTGAAATAGCAGCCTGCGGCGGCACCCACAATGGACAGATTTGCAATGAACATCATGGGCATGAGCATGTCATAGCCCTTGGTGGCAAAGTTCTCCAGAGCAATAGGAGTCATGGCGTGATGCATACCCACCAGAATGGAAGCGGGGCGGATCAGACCCATCACGACACCGGCAAAGATGGGAGAGATACCGAACAGCAGATCCAGCATCCATGCCAGACCCTTGCCGATGTAAATGCCCACGGGACCAATGACCGTCAGGGCAAAGAAGCCGGAAAGGAACAGGGTGATGGTGGGGGTGATAACGGTGCGGGCGGCTTCGGGAACGATATTATCGACCCACTTGTAGATATAGCTCAGGGCAAATACGCCGAAGATGATGGGAATGACCGAACCAGAATAGTTGAATACCGGGATGGGCAGCACACCGGCAAACATAAAGTTGCTGATCTCGCCTGCCTTGGCGGCATCCACCATGGTGGGGTACATCAGGGTAGCGGCAATGGCAATGGCCAGATACTGGTTGGTCTTGAACTTCTTTGCAGCCGATGCGGCAATGAAGAACGGCAGGAAGGTAAATACGCCGCTGGCCAGCATGTCAATGACCTTATAGGTGTCGGTGGCGTTGGAAACCACGCCAAGAGCCACCAGACCGCCCATCAGACCCTTGATCATACCGGCACCGGCGATGGCGGGTACGATGGGGCCGAACACGCCGGACACCATATCCATGAACCAGGAGATGAAATCCTTCTTCTTTTCCGGCTGTGCAGGAGCGGTGTCCTCCTTCAGATCCAGCATCTGCAGGGCGATGTCATAATATTTATGGACGCTGGTGCCAAGCACGATCTGCAGCTGGCCTTTGGCAAACTGCACGCCAATGACACCATCCAGCGCCTTGATGGCGTCCTCCTGGATCTTGCTGGTATCCTTGAGCTCAAAGCGCAGACGGGTCATGCAATGCCAAGTGTTCACAACATTGTCTTTGCCGCCGACATACTCGATGATTTTTGCGACGACTTCAGTCTTTTCCATAAGGGAGAGCCTCCTTCTTCGGTTTCCTTTTTCCTTGATTGTGTTCCAAAGCGAAAATCCAGCACGTGCGTTGTGACGCTAATATACCACGGAAAAATTTCATTGTAAAACATACCATTTCTCGGAAATGATTTAAAAAAGCAACGATAACATGCTGTTAAATGATTTTATTTTCAAAAATTGGACTGTTTTATTTTGCGGTTTTCGCCAAATAAAAAGCAGGAATTGATTTGCCGCCAAAGGTATGATTGAATAGTTCTGCAAGCAAAAATGCAAACCCTTTTCAATCTGCTATAAAGAGGTGTGCTTCTTATGAAACCTACGATCATTACAGATATCAAATGTTTTGTCACGAACCCGGAACGTCATAATCTGGTGGCTGTCAAGGTGCTCACGAATAAGGGCGTTTATGGTGTGGGCTGCGCAACCTTCCAGCAGCGGCCGCTGGCGGTGAAATGCGCGGTGGAGGATTACCTCAAGCCCATCCTGATCGGACGCGATGCCAACGATATTGAAGACCTGTGGAACCTGATGATGGTCAATTCCTACTGGCGCAACGGCCCGGTGCTGAACAACGCCGTGGCCGGTATTGATATGGCTTTGTGGGACATCAAGGGCAAACTGGCAGATATGCCGCTGTATCAGCTGCTGGGCGGCAAGGCACGAACGGCCATCCCTGCCTATACCCATGCCGTTGCTGATACGATGGAGGAACTGTACCGCGAGGTGGATCGCATTTACAACGAGGGCTACCGCCACATCCGCTGCCAGCTGGGTTTTTACGGCGGCATCCCGGATGAGCTGCATACCCCGGAAGATCCCATTCCCGGCACCTACTTCAATCAGGACGACTATATGCGCAATACAGTGTATATGTTTGGCAAGCTGCGGGAAAAGTACGGCAGCAAATTCCACATCCTGCACGATGTGCATGAGCGGTTGACCCCGAATCAGGCCATCCAGTTTGCAAAGGATCTGGAGCCGTACAAGCCATTCTTCCTGGAGGATCTGCTTTCCCCGGATCAGAACGAGTGGCTGGGACAGCTGCGCAGCCAGTGCGCGACCCCCATTGCCACCGGCGAGCTGTTCAATAACCCCATGGAATGGAAAGAACTGGTCGTGAACCGCCGGGTGGACTACCTGCGCTGCCATGTTTCCCAGCTGGGTGGCATTACCCCGGCGGTAAAGCTGGCGCACTTCTGCGAACCCTTTGGTGTGCGTATCGCATGGCACACCCCATCGGACATTACCCCCATCGGGGTGGCGGTGAATACCCATCTGAATATCCATCTGCACAACGCGGCCATTCAGGAGAACATCGAGCTGAAGGATAAGATCAAAGCCTGCTTCCCCGGCTACAACGAGGCAAAGGGCGGCTACTTCTACCCCATCGAGCGCTCGGGCATCGGTGTGGATATCGACGAGGAAGAAATTGCAAAATATCCGGTTCGGTATCGTCCGCATGAGTGGACGCAGAGCCGCATCCCGGACGGCACGCTGGTGACACCGTAAATCTGAAAAACGATCTTTACCACAGAGCTTTACAAATTTGTACGCTCTGTGGTATTCTTTTTGAGGAAATGAATTTTGGGAGGGCGTTACAATGAGCGCAAAAAAGACGGATTTTATTGTGACCGACCTCATCAGCAAGATCTTCCAGCGCAAGACGATCATGGATAAACTGCCCAGTCAGCGGGAGCTGGCAGGGTTGTATCATGTGTCTCGGTTTACGATCCAGAAGGTGATGTCCCGGCTGCAGTCCATCGGGCTGATCTATATGACGCAGGGCGATGGAACCTATGTCAATAAGCGCGCTCTGGGGCATCCGATGGTGTACAATTCGCTGACCGAAGTGCCTTACGATGAGTTGCGTTCCAAGCTGATCTATCTGAAGCAGGTCGAACCTTCCAGCGAACTGCAGCGCATCTTCAACCTGAAAACCGGTCAGAAACTGTGGGAGTTCCGGCGCATCCGTATTGTACGGTATGAGATCAGTCAGGTAGAAACCGGCTGGATGCCGCTGGCGCTGTTTCCGGGGCTGAACAAGGACGTGCTGGAGGATTCCATCCAGAACTACGCCTTGCAGCAGAAATACCGTATTGCCTATTTTATCACCAACTACCATGCCGGTGCACTGGATGCAGAGCACGCGGAACTTCTGGGAAGCAAAAAAGGCGTTCCGGCAATGGAGATCACATCGCGCGGCGTACTGCGGGATGGCAGCATTTTTGTGTATAGCCGCATCAGGGCGCTGCAATATGAATGCACCTATGTTTCACCCTTTAATAAGGATGTGTTCCTCTCCCGTCGGGAAAAGCCGGACGATCCTGCATAAACATCGTGCCTGCCGGGTAAAAACGGCAGGCACGATGTTTAAATCATTATACTTTCATTGCTCCCCTGTCCAGAATTTTATCGAACCGGGCAAAGAAGGTGATGGTGGTGATGGTGGCGGCCAGAATGTCGCTGACCGGCTCGGCCAGAAACACGCCGAACACTGCATCCGGCAGAACGTGCGGCAGAATGAAGATGAGGGGGATCAACAGAATGATCTTGCGCAGGCAGGCCAGCAGCAAGCTGACCTTAGCCTGTCCCAGCGCCATAAAGCTTTGCTGGCAGGCGATCTGGAAGCCCATGGCAAAAATGCCCGCCATGTAAATGCGCATGGCCCACGTGGTGTACTGGATCAGTGCGGTGTCCGAGGTGAAAATGCCCGCCACCGCGCCGGGAAACAGCATCATCAACAGCCAGAACAAGCAGGTGTAGGCCCCGCACAGCGTCAGCTGAAAACGGAAGGCTTCCTTGACGCGGGCCTTCTTGCCTGCGCCGAAGTTGAAGCTCATCACCGGCTGTCCGCCCTGACAGATGCCCTGAATGGGCAGCGTGCACAGCTGGGATGCGCTGGTGATGACGGTCATGGCACCCACAGCCACATCGCCGCCGTACCGCGCCAGACTGGAGCTGAAGCTGATGGAAAGCAGGCTCTCGGTGGAGAGCATCACAAACGAGGAGATGCCCAGCGCCAGCACCGGCAGAATGATCTGCTTTTTCGGGCGCAGGTAGTCTCTGCGCAGGCGCAGGATGGTCTTTTTGCCGGTGAGAAAGCGGATGATCCATGCCGCGCCCACGGCCTGACTGAGCACCGTGGCAATGGCCGCGCCCCGCACGCCCAGCCCGAACCCGAAGATCAGGATGGGGTCGAGGATAATGTTGATCACCGCGCCGATCACGGTGGTAAGCATACTGGTTTTGGCAAAGCCCTGCGTGGTGATAAAGGGGTTCATGCCCAGCACCACCAGCACGAACACCGAGCCTGCAATGTAGATGCGGCTGTAGCTCAGGGCGTACGGCAGGGTGGCATCGCTGGCACCGAACAGCCGCAGCAGCACCGGTGCCCCGGCATAGAAGCCGATGGTCAGCACCACGGCAAAGAACATCAGCACGGTAAAGCTGTTGGAGATGATCTTTTCGGCCCGCTGCCTGTCCCCCTGCCCCAGAGCAATGGCGGTGCGCGGCGCGCCGCCCGCGCCCACCAGCATGGCAAAAGCGTTCAGCAGCATCAGAATGGGTGTGAACAGCCCCACGCCGGTCAGCGCTGCCGCGCCAATGCCCGCAATGTGGCCGATGTAAATGCGGTCCACGATGTTATACAGCAGGTTCACCACCTGCGCCACCACGGCGGGGATCATGAGCTGCAGCATCAGCTTTTTGATGCTGCCGGTGCCCATATCTTGTTTTGCCTGTGCCATTGGAATTCTCTCCTCTGTACTTCAAATTTGAAAAATATCGTTCCTATTATACTCGGCTCCCGCCCAAAAGAACAGCCTTTTTTGCAAAGAAACCGCGCTTTCTGCCCCAAAAACGCAAAACGGCCCGGCTGCGTATGTCTTGCAGCCGGGCCGTGCCGTAACGGAAGAAAAGTGTTGACGGAAAACCGCTTTTTTGCTATACTGTAAAGGCTAATATATGGAGATGTATCGAAGCGGTCGTAACGAGAACGACTCGAAATCTAACTGGCTTTTTGGAAGTGGGTTTCCGATTTTGCTAGGTTTCATGCGGGTTTTCCGGCTTCGAGAGCGAACGATTTTCGGTCGTTCTCTCCTGAAATTCTCTCCAAAGTTTTCCCAGAATGCACGGTGCATTCTAAAAATTTAATATTTGGAGCATTACTCAAGTGGTCGTAAGAGGTCGCACTCGAAATGCGATAGGCCGGGAGACCGGTGCCAGGGTTCGACTCCCTGATGCTCCGCCAAATCGAATGGACAGATGAATTTTATTCGTCTGTCCATTCTTTTTTGCCGGAACATCGCCCGTCCACCCTGTCTTTGGGGCGTATGGCATCATGCTGACGCATTGCCATAGCCCAGCCCCTCCAGCATCGCCTGTGCAGACGAGAGCTTGGAAGCGTAATCGAGGTGGGCGTAAATATTGGCGGTGGTGGAGAAGTCGCTGTGCCCCAGCCATTCCTGAATCTGCTTCATGGGAACGCCATTTGCCAGAAGAAGGCTGGCGCAGCTATGACGCAGGTCGTGGAAGCGGATAGGACGCAGACCGTTTTTTTCCAACAGCTTCGGAAACTGCTCGGAAACGTAGTTGGGGCGGATGATGTTCCCGATCTCGTCCACACACAGATAGCCCAGATAATCCCGGTTGTAGCTTTTACCGCACAGGCGGCGGTAGGTTTCCTGCTGACCTTTCAGCATCAGCAGACAGTCACGGATGGGCGGCACAAGAGGCAGCGTCCGCAGACTGGATTTCGTTTTTGCGCGGTCTGCCTGCACCAGAACCTTTTTGCCGTCGATGGATGCCTGCGTGACGATGTGCTTGATCTCCAACGTGTTGGCTTCAAAGTCGATGGCATCCCATTTCGGACCCAGCACCTCGCTGCGGCGCAGGCCGTAGAAGGATGCCAGCAGAACCGGGATCTCCAGTTTGGTGCCCTCTGCGACCTCCGTCAAAGCATGAATCTCATCGGCACTGTAATAGCTGCCTTTGAACTCGTTCTTCTTCGGACGCTCGACCTTATCTGCCGGATTGGTGGGGATCAGGTCGATCTTTACCGCATACTTCAACGCCTTGTGGATGTTTGCATGATAATGGATCACCGAATTTGCCTTGACCCGTTCAAGCTGTTTGTTGTAGAAATCCTGCAAGTCAGTGGCTTTCAGGTCTACCAGCTTGATGCCGCGCTTTCGGAAATAGGGAACGATCACACGCTCCACCATTCCCTGATAGCTGGCATAGGTCGTGATCTGGACAGTGCTTTTCGTGACTTCCAGCCATTTCAGCATGAAGTCCGAAAAGAGAATGTCATCGTCTAAGCGAATTTCCGCAGGTGCAGTGGGAACCATGAAGTTTCTCCGACGTTCCAGCAAAAGAGCCTCGGCTTTCTTCTTGTTCCTCTTGACGGACAGACCGGTGGCTTCCCACTTGGTCTTTCGCTTTCCAGCTGCGTCCTTGTAACTCAGAACGATGTAATAGAAGTCATTTTTTTCTTGCAGATGCCCTGCTACCATAGTGTTACCTCCTGTCTTTGCATCCACTTGAATATGTAACTTCTGCCGCTGACACCATCAGTGTACCCAACGGCAGGAGAGAATGCAAGGATGTCACGCCCGGATGGTGTGACCGGGTGCGAATCCGATGAGATAAGTCAAAAGGTGTGCCTTGGGGATGCGGTAGGAGCGTCCGACCTTCAAATGCTGGACGCTCCCTTTTTTCAGAATCGCATACCCGGTTTTTGTGCTGACGCTCAATATCTCGCACATCTGGTCGATGTTCAGCACGTCCGGGTAATCCCGGAGCATCACACGGTACGCATCACGGGGATTCAGGTTTTCTTCGCCCAAATAATCCTCCTTTTATATACTAACAGTTTTAATTTTGAAAAACAGTTCATTGAGGTCAAGGCTGGAAACAACGCCTTTCTCAATCTCCTGCATTTCATCCTGCGTAAGCCGACCTAAGAAGCGCTGTACGCGGCTTTTGTCTATCGTGAAGATCTGTTCCAGTTGAACCACAGATGGCTTTTCAAAGGCCGTATTGTGGGCTATCAGAACGTGTGTGGGCTGGTATCTCTTTTTCTCGGTGCGGGAAGTCACCGTCGCCACGATAAGGGTGGGCGCATAGCGGTTTCCTACATCGTTTTGCAGAACCACCACAGGGCGGGTGCCGCCCTGTTCGGAGCCGATGTGTGGCTCCATGTCTGCATAGTAAATGTCCCCTCTGAGGTATTTCCAGTCTTTTGGTATGATAGCGATCAGACCTCCTATCCTTCTATATGTAGCAAGAGCCGCCCGTTTATCGCAGGCGGCTCTTGCTGGAAAAAGGAGTATGCCGATAAAGGCGAGAGCATCAACGTTTTACAGGAAGGCTCAGAGAACGGCTGGAGCCATTGTAGATCTCGCAAACACATTCGGGCAGCTTGGCAAGGTTCAGATTAGAAATCATCATAGCACTCTCTCCTTTATCGTCTGAAGATAGGCAGAAGTGTCATCAATCAGAAAAAGAATGGCACTTCGGCAGTCGGTGTCTTCAAAAACATCGGGATAGTCTTTGAATACGAGATTCCAGCGGCGGATAAAATCCTCCTTTGCGCCCTGAACTTCGCACATCATAATTGAGCCGTTCGCAACGGTCGTTTTATGATGGCGGTTGTCAATGGATTGCCGAAGTCGTTTTCGATCTTCGTCGGTAAGACAGCGTTTGTGACCTTGGATACTCCTTTTGAAATCCGGGGGCGAATTGCTTACGGGGGTGATTTCGCTCTCGGTAAGGACTTCATTGGAATCAGCAGCATCATCGGCAGCATCATCGGATTTTTCCGGGCTTGTCGGCTTCTTTGCTTTCCGGTCCTTCTTGGGTTTGCGCAGCTCCTTGATGATTGCCGGGATTTCTTCTTTTGGGGTTTGCGCCAAAGCGGTGATCTCGGCATCGGTAGCCTTGATATGCCCGGTCAGTATTTCCTCCATTACACCGGGGACGGCAGCTTCAGCAGCATCTATACCGTTGGCGTATTTTTCTGCTCGCCGGACAAATTTGGGGCTGACACCATTCGCTTGTGCGATTTTTTCGCAGGTGCGGAGGTGGGTGTCCATGTGGTCATTTTGACCACATGGAGCAAATCGACCGCTTTGCTTATTGCGATTTTGAGAATTTTCACCCCAGTCAGATAACTTTTGGGATTCATAGGCTTTCCCCATCAAGAACTTCCGGCGTTCCGGGTCAAGGTTTCTGCGCCCCAACTGATTCTGACAAATCCATGCCAGTGCAGCATAACGGTCAGGCAACTGGATTTCCTTCACTTCAAAAGCGATTTCCGGGTGATGCTTGAGGATGCGGTACCGGGAATGCCCATCCAGTATGTAACCGTTCCAGATGATGAGCGGATTCAGAAGCCGCCGCTCCTGAATCATATTCTGCTCTAAGATGTGCTCCTCCTCGGCGTTCAGCGGCGGGATCTTGCCCTGAAACTCCGGGTCGATCTTAAGCGCATTCAGATTCATCATCAAACCGTCCCTTCTTAAAGTAGGTGGATTTCGGGCTGGTGGGCTGGATGTAGTAGTCGTAGCCGAAGTTGGTCTGGCAGTAGGTGCAAGGCTCCTTGGTGAGCTGATAGGGGTCTGCACGGCGGACACGGATGCCACGGGTGTTCCGAAAGGCATTCAGGCAGCGGGGGCAGAGGATGGTCAGGGTCAATTCATCGGTCTTGTGGGTAAAAGTACGGCTCATAATCATTACCTCCGTGTCATCAGAATGAATATTCGGTATGGAAAAAGCCCACTGCCCTGATTCAGAAGAATCCCGGTGGTGGGCTTTGAAGTTTTGCTTTAAGTTTTTCCAACCTATTTGTCCTCGACGCCCGTTGGATCTGGAATGCACCTCGGTAAGTGGGGACTTGCACCCACACTCCACATTGGCTTCTTCAGCCACCCCGCCTTCTTTATGGCCGGGCCGCGAATTACGGAAGTATCATTGTTTTGTCCGAGGGAATGATATTCAGTTTTCAAGGTACGGCTTCCAGCTTCGGGCATCTTCCCGTCTGGGGTGTTGCCCTTGCTGTGACAATAGTTTATCGTAGAATCGCTTGCTTTTTAAGGAACTGGTAGTTCCGGTTTTGCAACTTTTTTGAGCGGATTTTTCTCGAAAATCGGAACTACCAGTTCCGGTTTTTCGTAGATGCGTCAGAAAAAAGGCATAAAAAAAGAAGCCGAGAATTGCTTCTCGACTTCTTTATGGTGGTTATACAGATGCAGATGCATCCAGCTCATCAATAAGGCTGTTCAGCTTACTTTTGAAGTTCTGGATATTCTGATTCTGCTTCTTGATCTGCGCATTCAACTCCCTTTCCCGTGGAGTATCCAATACGCCCAGAATCAAAAAATCTAAGGTGGTGTTCAGTGAAATGGCTACTTCTACCAACAAATCTATGGATGCAGTGCCTTCCCCTCGCTCGATTTTTCCCAAATAGCGGTCGCTGATATTCAGCTTTACGGCAAATTGCTCTTGCGTTAAGCCTTTGGTTTTGCGCAGCTGCTGGATGCGTTTTCCTGTGATGTAAGAATCAAAGTACATAAGCCAGCCCTCCGACCACAGTGCAACGCAGTCGCAAGCTGCGCCATAAGGTCGGAGTGCAAAGATACAGTCGGCGGCGAACCAAGTTCTGGTTGCCGGGGCTCAGTTGGTACTCAATCAATCTCCTTTTCATGTTTTTGTCCTCGTATATCCGGTCACATCCGAGAAATAGTATAAAAGTCAATATGCTTCATCCGGTTCGGTAGGTGCTACGGTAGGCCAACCATCCTATTGAGGATAGCGGCAAAGCCTTGCTGATCAGGAAAGACAGTGGATATGTTGCCCACACTCTGTTGGGGAGAATACAAGCTTATTCCGAGTTGCTGTGCGCAGCTCAATACAGGAAGTGACATTTTAGAGGACAAAACAAACCGGATGCCAGAGAAAATCATCTATATAAATGATTTTTTATCTCTTACTGTGGATTCAAGACGAGTCTATTGTAACGTTTTTGTTGTATGCAAGTCCTGAGCGGTCAAAAATTTAAATTTATAAAAAATGGAACCTCAGCAAAAGAACCGTTCGTTTTTTACTGAAGTTCCACCGGAGGCAAACAGCTCAACAGGCTGTCCACTGTACCAAAAGCCGGGAATTTTGATTTATAATTTGGGAATCAATTTTGTGTGTAGGCCACAATTTTGGAAATTTCTGCCGCAGCAGCCTTTAGGTCATTGGCCATCTGGAGATAGTTTTCGTTTGATTCAGCGATATCTGCCAGAGAAATTGCAGCTACAGCGTTACCTTGAGAATCAAGGATCGGAACACTGCAACACGCAGTCAAGTGGCCCAATTCAGCAAATTCGGTTGCATAACCCTGCTTTTTAATCTGTTCCAACTGTGCAATAAATCTCTCTTTAGAAGAGATGGTCTGATCGGTATAAGAGGTGAGTTCTATGTTATCAATCAGTGTGCGTTGCGCTTTGGGTGGGAGAAAAGCAATCAGCGCTTTGCCCAGAGCTGTCGCGTGGGCCGGCTTGCTGGAGCCGATGGAGCAGGTGGCAAGCCGTGCGTTTTCTGCGACATATTTATAAAGATAAACCACATTGGAGCCGTTCAATATGCCAAGAAAGGCAGTCTTGTTGTATTTTTCAGCCAGCGCAGGGAGATGAATAACACACTGCTGAACGAGGCTTTGATTGTTAGCATACTTCATCCCGAGCGCAAAAGTCTCAACCCCCAAGCAGTATTTTTTATCATTGTTTTCAACCGTGCTGATGTAGTTCAGCTCCAATAGGGTATGGACAATTGCAAAAGTACTGCTTTTTGCCATGTCCATTTGATTGGCAATTTCCTGCAGGGTAATGCCATGCTCGCTATTGGCAATAATTTTGAGGATTGCCAAAGTGCGCTCAACGGTTCGATTCATGATTTACTACATCCTCCTCCAGGCCAAATCAACTTTAATCCAGAATGTATATTATCATTATATCGTTCTGTCGTCAAGCACTCCTGCCTAAAGTGCCTAAAGAGAGGGGAGTGCCGTATGTGCACGAATGGTTTTGAAGGATACCATAGAAACTCAGGCAGACGTATCAAACCAAGATCCATGATCAGGCTCAAAAGATTCAGTGAGATTCTTATGATCCCCTACAGGTTGCACAATTCACAAGTTGAATCTTTGTCAAAATGCGAGAAAAAGAAAAACCGGGTTGACAGAATCAGGCGAATTCGTATATACTAAAAATGCGAAACTTGGTTCTTAAATACGAACCGCAAAGACTTAACGATTCATCAGTCATCATATAAAATAGTGGTTCTGGATGAACCACTATTTTATCGCTCAGATAAATGAACCGGGTTCTTAATTAAGAACCAATGCAGAGAGGAATCAACATGGGCTTGCAGGTAGATCCAAAAGAACTTAAAAAAAGGCAATTCTTTTTAGAGGGAAATATACCCAAGGCAGTTCTTTCTGTCTGTTTGCCCATGGCACTGTTCCAGCTGATCAACGAGTTGTTTCGGGTGTTTGATCTTGTAATTACCTCTCAGATCAACCCGGAATCCGTCTCGGCGGTGTCGTTTTTCAACCAGCTTAACAACTCCATCGTCTCGGTGGGGACCGGCCTTTCCATCGGTGCAGGCATTCTAATTGCGGGTTTGTATGGAGCTGGGGAGTATGAGAGGTTAAAAACCACCGTAAATACCACCTTTTTTATGGCCGGAGCCGCTGCCCTTGTCCTGGTGGCAGGGCTTATCCTGGGGGCTAGGCCTATTCTGCGTTTGGCAAACACTCCCGCCCAGCTTGTGGAAATCGGATTGAACTACTACCGGATCACTGCGCTGAATCTGTTTTTCACCTTCTTCAATAATGTCTATATCGCCATTGAAAAGGCCCGTGGGAATGGTTCCAAGATCATGCGGATCAACTTTGCAATGGCACTTACCAAGTTCTCGTTTTCCGCCTTTTTTGTTCTGGTACTCCACCAAGGGATTGTCATGATCGGAGTGGCCACCCTACTTTCCAACCTGGTGGTAACAGCAATCGGCCTTTATAATCTGCGTAACCCTGAAGATGTCTTTGGGCTGTCGTTCCGATATGTCAGGCTGAAGAACGACATCGTCAAAAAGATCGTTTCCATTTCCCTTCCGGTTATCGCCGAAAAATTCTCCTTCAGTGCAGGCAAAGTGGTTGTCAACTCGGTTGGCGTGAACTACGGCACCCAAACTGTGGGTGCGCTGGGCGTTTCAAACAGCGTCAGCGCTCTGTCTACGGTTCCGGCAGGAAGCATTGGAGATGGTGGGGCTGCTTTGATTCGACAGAACATCGGCCATGGAAATCCACAGCGAGCCCTGAAAATTTTTCGGTGTGTCTTTATAGTAGATTTTGTCTGGGGCGTTTTGGGATTCATTTTGACTTGGGTGTTTCTGGATCCGATCCTTGCGAGTTTCTCCAAAGGGGATGTGGCCTTTGCAGAGCTGATTGCACAGATCTTTACTCTCGAAATGATCTCAAACGTATTTTTGGCGATCCATTCGGCAGTTATGGCACTGTTGTATGCCTTTGGATATACCAAATTGTCCTTCTATGTAAATTTCGCAAGACTCTTTGTTTTCCGGATTCCGATTCTCCTGTTCTTCCAGCATTGTACAACGCTTGCGGGCGGCCAGGCAATGGGTTTGGTGATGATGATCAGCAACGGCATGACTGGTCTGCTTGCTTTAGTGGTCGCTGCGGCGGTGCTGCACAAAGAATATGGAGCGGGCTGGATGAAGCAACTACTCAGTACTTGAATGAGTCTGATGCCAAAGTTGAATGCAGTACAGAAGAAAGGCGGTGACACTGTAAGATAGCGGGATCCCAGCAAAAATTTGCCCGAAATGCCTGGCGCAAACGGATTGCAAGCGGTATTTCTGGGCGCACGACAAGGAGGACGACACAAAGAATGGATCAACTTAAAATTAAGATGCGACAGCCGCACGGCAAAAAGCTCTTGCAGTCTTTGGCCAGTGATTGGCAGATCTATGTGCTGCTGTTGCCGGTGGTGATCTGGTTTGCACTGTGGGCCTATAAGCCGATGGGCGGTTTGCTCATCGCCTTTAAGCGATTTGACTCCAGCCTGGGCGTATGGAACAGCGACTTTAAAGGCATTGCAAACTTTATGACCCTGGTATCGGGTGTCTACCAGACACAGTTTTGGCAGGCGTTCCGGAATACCTTTGTAATTAACGCATACAGCTTGGTATTTGGTTTCCCTGTGCCGATTATCCTGGCTATCCTGTTTGCGGAGATTGGCAACAGTTTTGTCCGGAAATTGACCCAGACGGCGACCTATCTGCCCCACTTTTTGTCTGAGGTTACCATCACCAGCATTACCATCATGCTGGTGTACAGCGGCGTAAACTCCACAGGCGTTCTGGCGGCATTGTTCCAGAGGCTGGACCTCATTGAACCGGGCGTTTCGCTGCTTTCCAACGCGAACTATTTCCGTCCACTGTACATTGCTGTTGGAATCTGGAAAGAGAGCGGCTACAGCTCGATTGTGTATTTTGCCGCCATCATGGGTATTTCGCCCACCTTGTATGAAGCTATGAAGGTGGACGGCGCAAATAAGCTCCAGGAGCTGCGGTATGTCACGATCCCGGGCATGGCACCGACCTTGATTATCATGGTGATTATGCGAATCGGCAACATGCTGTCTATCGGTTATGAGCGCGTCCTGCTGATGTACAACTCCAACATCTATGTGACCGCAGATGTTCTGTCTACCTTTGAACAACGCATCGGTATCCTTTCGGCCAACTATGGCGTTGGTGCGTCGGTTAGCTTGTTTAACTCTCTCATCGCCTTTGCGCTGGTGATTGGGGCAAACACAATTAGCCGGAATATTTCGGATACATCTTTGTGGTAAAGGAGGAAAAGAAAGATGGACCTTCTCAACCGAAGCGAAAAAATATTTAAAGTATGTGCGTATCTGCTGGTAATCGCCTTTGCAGCCGTGACGCTCTACCCGATCGTGTATGCGTTCAGCGTCTCCATCAGCGGCCGGGTGGCCTACGAGAGCGGGAGCATCGTGCTCCTGCCCAAGGATGTGACCCTGCAGGCTTACGACATGGTGCTCCACAGCAAGGGTTTCTGGATTGCCTATGCAAACACCCTGTTCTATACGGTGGTTGGCACGGCGTGGAGTATGTTTATCTCTCTGACCGGTGCCTACGCCCTGCAAAAGAAAAAGCTCAAGTTCCGCCGTCAATGGAACTTTTTGCTGGTGTTCACCATGTGGTTCAGCGCAGGCATGATTCCGCTTTATCTGAACTATAAGAGCATGAACGTGGACAACCGCTGGGGCATGATCATTGCCTTTGGCGTGCAGGCCTACAATATCATCCTTCTGCGGAACTATTTTGACAGCATCCCCAAGGAGATTGAAGAGGCTGCCCTGGTGGACGGCGCTACCGAATTCCAGCTGTTCTCCCGGATCTATGTGCCCATGTCCACGGCCAGTATTGCAACGGTGACCCTGTTCTATGCCATCAGCCGCTGGAACGGTTACTATTGGTCGAGAATGCTCCTGGCCGATCCGAACCAGCAGCCCCTCCAGGTTTATCTGCGGCAGTTGATCGAAAACTACCAGAAACTGTACGACGAATCCCCGGTAGTTCTTTCCTATTCAGCAGACAGCCTGGCCTATGCAATCATCGTCTGCTCTATCATCCCGGTTTTGGTCATTTATCCCTATATCCAGAAATATTTTGCCAAGGGCGTCAACGTCGGCGGCGTAAAAGGATAACTTTTTAAAGAATAACACTTTTGTAGAAGAAAAGGAGAAAAACATGAAAATCAAACGGAGTGATTTTTTAAAGCTCATGTCTGTGACCGCTGCTTCGGCAGTTCTGGCGGGCTGCGGCTCGTCTGTCGTAGAAAAGGCGGCCCAGAGCACGGCCAATTCCCAGGCCAGCAGCGGGTCCGCCCCGGCGGCTGAGCTGGATCTCAGCGAGAACATCGCCCTGAAAATCAACTATGCTGCGGGCAACAAATCCCGGACCATCACCTATAACCAGGAGTCTCCCTTGAATCTGCCCGACGGCACCAATGTCACCGCCGGTATGCTCAAGCCGGTGTGGAGCCACCTGCAGCAGGTGCTGAATGTGACCGTCACCGATGTCACCACCCAGGACCAGAAGGCTACCGAGATGATCGATACCGCCTCCACCACCAACTTTGCAGAGGCAAATATTTTTGGCGGTAACTCCATCGCAGATGATCTGATGTACTATGGCACCGAGGGCAAATTTGTCAATCTGAGCCAGATGATGGATCAGGGTTACCTGCCCAATTTCCAGAATTATTTGGACGAGAATCCTGACGTTCGACGTGCAATCACCGCATATGACGGCAACATTTATCACATCCCCTACATTGCAGAACTGAATAACTTTGCTCGCTCGTTCTGCGCCCGCCAGAGCTGGGTCGTGATGCTGCTGGATGTGGATGATGCCGCTTACGACACCGACACAGAGTTGACCTGCTATTATAAGGGGTTCTATGCCGGGGCCAATGCCCGCTATGGTGCTAACGGCGGCAGCGTGTCTCCCATGGAAGGCGTCACCATTACCAAAAAGACCGATCAGAACATTGTGGAGTTGCAGAACGCCCTCTCGGTGAAAAACGGCGAAACTCTGACCAGGACCTTCGTCCAGTACATCAAGGACAACTACGACTACGCTTCTCCCTCCGAGCTGTTCCTGGGCGAGAAGGCCGCCTACGACATCGACGAGCTGGTGGCCCTGATGCGCTGCATCAAGGCAAACCCCGGCTACCTGACCGACGGAAGAGCGGATACGGTCTGGCCCATGTTCACCCGTCAGTCCAGCTATCGGGAGGATCTGCTGCGCCTTAGCACCTATTTTGACGGCGTGAAAGCACACAGTGCGGACTCCTACACCGCTCGCTGGTACATTGATGCAGATAATAATGTGCAATACACCTACTCCACCGAGGGCATGTACAATGTGCTGTGCTATCTGTCTGATATGGAGGCCGAGGGTCTGATCTACTCCGATTGCTATGACCTGACCAACAAGACCAACTTCCGCAGCACTCTGTGGGGAACGGATTCCAGTGACGCGCCTTCCTTTGGCTTTATCACCTTCGACTGGCAGGCATCCTCCACTGCGGACTCGCTGAACAGCGATGTTGTGGTGATTCTGCCGCCGGTCGCCAAGGTGAACGGCGTGTGGCAGTACTTCATCGACAACGGCCGCGCCATCAAACCCGACGGCTGGGCAATTTCGGCAGCGGGCTGCACGGACGAAAAGACTCTGCGCCGCGCCTGCGCTCTGTTTGACTACTTCTTCACCGAAGAGGGTTCCACGCTCCAGAACTACGGCCTGCCGATGAACTTGGAGGAGAACGGCAGCTACCAGGGTCCGGATGGGACCTCCTATCCCAAGTTTAACCAGTGGATGGTGGACACCTGCAATGCGGTGGCCAAGGGTGACTTGTCCACTTTTTTGCGAGACTGGATGGGCAGCCTGATCCCCATTGGATACCAGAAAGACATCGGCTTTGAGTACCAGTATACTTCCGAGCGCGGCTTTGAGGGCTGGGTGCTGCTCCAGGGTTCCACCACGACCTTTGCAACCTACGCCGGCGAGGGCCCCAAGGGCGACAACCCCAATTATTACAAGATGATTCCGCCGGTCTTCTCCCTGACGCTCCGGCAGAAAGAGACGATCTCTGAAACCACTGCCATGGATGAAGATGACGTCGTGGAAAAGATGTTTAACATCGTACGGTACAAGACCCGCAACAATCCCCCGCAGGGAATTACGATTCCGGCCAATTATGAGGAGTATCTGGCACAGTTCGAGGCGCGCAATCTCGCGGACTATGTTGTGGCCTACCAGCAGGCCTATGCAGCGATGCAGGCCGCAAACTGAACTCTGCAAACTGTATTCGGGGCAGGGCCTTTGGAATACAGAATTAGGAGGAACTTATGAGAAAACTTTTCAAAGGGCAGCGGATCCTTTCTGTGCTGTATATTCTGGCTTCCATCGGAATGTTTCTGTTTGCCCTGGCCTTTATGACGGAATATAGTGATTTGTTTGGACTGAAACTGCCGCAGAACCAAGAAATCGCAATGTTCCACGACGTGATCCTTCAGACGTTTAACCGCCAGATTTTTGCCTGGTCGCTGGTGGGTGTGATCGGGATTGCTCTGATCGTTTTTCTGGAGATTCTGTCTTGTGTTCCGGATCGTTTTGCATTGGTTGTAATGTTGCTGCTGATGGTTGCCTGCTGTTATGGCGCAGCCAACTCGATCATGAATTTACAAGCAATTTCTGTTTACTATCAGGGATTGGATTTTCAGTACCTGTCTCTGGAGGGGCTTGAAAACTATCAGCTGCAGTTTACAACATTCCGGCTTGGAGTGGTGTTTAACGCACTTTACATCTTGGTGTGCGGCGCATTGGCGATCGATTTGACTGCGAGCCATTTGACATTTGTCCGCTTGAAAAAGGAGGGTGTTTGAGTATGCTGAAATCCATTCCTCCCGAAGAAAAGAAAACCTATGTGACGCTTTATAAAACGAACGGCTATTCTTACACCATGACGCTCCTGGCGATCATTGCCGAGTTTGTATATGTCACCACGATTTTGGATTCGATGCCCGTTAATTTCTGGATGGGTTTAACAGTTATCGTGAATATCTTCGTGCTGTTTCTGGTATTTACCTGTGCAGTGAAGATCAATGTGTACAGTTCGCGATGGGCCGTGATCACACTGGCCGTTGGGGTGTACTTCCTTGTGAGGCAGTTCTTGATCGTGCCGGTATTTCTCCAGCCCTATGCACACGAGACGATTCTGCTTGTTTCCAACCTGATCGGATCCGTTCTCTTAATCATCGCAGGAGTGACCGGCACAGCCAAGGCGAAAAAACGCCAGGCTCTCCGGCAGAAGCTCGAGCGTATTGGTTCATAAAATCGGAGGCGTGTAGAGCAAATGGGAAAAATTCAATTCAAAAACGTTAATAAGATTTACCCAAATGGCTTCCATGCCATTCACGACTTTAACCTTACCATTGATGAAGGGGAATTTATCGTGTTTGTCGGCCCCTCCGGGTGCGGCAAATCCACGGTTCTCCGAATGCTGGGCGGTCTGGAGCAAATCAGTTCGGGAGAAGTGATCCTGGATGGAAAAGTCGTTAACAAATGCCCCCCGGTAGAGCGTGATATTGCGATTGTCTTTCAGGATTACGCCCTGTATAGCAACATGTCGGTCTACGAGAATGTGGGCATCAGCATGAAAGTCCAGCACGAAAAGGACACGGTTATCCTGGATAAAGTGCTGGAAGCTGCGGATACGGTTGAAATTACCGAATACCTGAACCGTCTGCCCAAGCAGCTGTCCGGCGGCCAAAAGCAGCGGGTGGCGCTGGCCCGTGCCATTGTCCGCAAGCCGAAAGCGTTTCTGATGGACGAACCCTTGTCGAACCTGGATGCCAAGCTGCGAAATTCCACCCGAATCGAGATTGTACGGCTGCAGCAGCGCCTTGGAGTGACAACCATCTATGTTACCCATGATCAGACCGAAGCCATGACCATGGCGGACCGGATCGTTGTCATGAAAGAGGGTGTGATCCAACAGGTGGGTACCCCGCAGGAGATTTACGCCGCTCCGGTCAACCTCTTTGTGGCCAGCTTTATCGGCACACCACAGATGAACTTTATTCCTGGCAAGCTGAGTGAAACCGGCTTTGAAAATGAAAGCTTCCGGCTTTCGCTGCCGGACGCGCTGAAAGCCAAGCTCCGCTCTTCGATCGGGAAAGAGGTTATCCTGGGCTTGCGCCCGGAGGCACTGGCAGTCTCGGAGGGTATCCAGGAGAATACCATCCCGGTGCGTCTGGAGGAAGTGGAGTATATGGGCCGGTACCAGATTGTTCATGCCATGGTTGGAGGCAGTTCACTGGTCCTGAGCGTCCCCTCCGACGTAAAGATCAATCCGGAGTTTTACGTCAGTCTCTCCATGGACAAGGCACATTTCTTTGATGGAGAGACAACCAGGAGTCTGTTGTGCAGAGAGGTGGAGGAAAATCATGCGTAAAGAAACCTCTAAGATCCAGATCACCGCAAAATTGCTGGTGGCTGCAGCGGCAATTGTGCATCTGATTTTCACCTATGTCCACACCAATGCCCTGCTGCTTCTGGAGGATCAAATTTGCGGGTTCATCATGTTCCTGTTTGTATTGCTGGGTCTTGTAACTCTGTTTGAAGCTACCCAGATCCACGGAGAAAGAATTCGAGAAGAGGTATTGACTGCGCTGCTCTGTATGGGCACTATCGCTCTGGGGATGCAGCTGGTTGGTATCTACCAGCAGGCGATCCAAATTCAGAGCAGCTTGGATGTCGCGGTGGTACAAAAAGCAATTCTGTTCAGTGCGGGCCTGATGACCGCTTTTGGAGCAGCAGGGATTTTGCTGATGGTCGATGCAGTCAAACGTTATTTTGGGAGCGAAAAGGTATGAAGAAGTTCCTGAAGAATTGGTTCACGGACAACCGGAAAGCCGGGCTGATGCGTTGGTGGCTGGCGGGAATGTGCTACTTCATGATCGGCTTTGGAACACAAGTAGGCGGATATTCCAGTCCGATTGATTTCATCTTCTTTTTAGGAGTCGGGATCGGCCTGGTGACAATCGTGGTCTATAACCCGATTGCCTACAATGTATTCCGGCTGACCCGGAATGGAGAGATTTTAAACCACACCTATCGCAACATTTCTGGTGCAAAAAAAGCAGCTCGGAATTTGGTGGAAATAGCCGCCAGCATGATTACAGTAATTTTGGTTTACCTGACCTATCAGAATCTGAATTTGCTGCTCAATCAGATGCTGGAACTCCCGGTTGAAACGGTTCTGATTCCAGGAGAACCGTTTGGCTTTGCAACACTGTATCTGCTGTTCTATACGGTCCTTTCAGAACTGGCTGCAAAGCTGCGGGACCGCAAAGAAAAAAGAGGCAAAAGAGTGAAATGAGGCGAGCCATTTGATTTTTATCGGAGACTTGGAACCCTACCGCAAAGAAATTTCGGGAAAGCGAAAAAAACAGTATCAAAGGCTTCTTGCACAGGCCGATCGCTATAAAACGATGGTCCTGCCTGAGGAACATCCCAAAGAAAGCACAACTTATATGGGCATTGCAATCCCCAATTTGGCGCTGGCCTATTGCCTCAGCGGTGACGAGGAATATCTGCACCAGGCAAAGCGATTTATTCGCACCGTGCTTTCCTATGAAAAATGGGGCAACGCCCATTTGGTAAATGTAGACCTGTCTGCTTCCTGGATTCTGTTTGGATTGTCTTTGGGATATGACTGGCTCAAGCCCTGGCTTTCCAGCGAGGAGCAGAAAAAAGTGTCGGACAAAATCCGGCATCACGCACAGATCATGCTGGATTACCGGCGCGAGACCTACGGCAAGGGTTGGTCCACCAACTTCTACCAGAACCATAACTGGATCAATATGACAGGTCTCGCCGCTGCGGGTTACGCCCTGCAAGGGGAAGATGAAGCCGCTGCACAGTACATTCAGGAAGCCAAAGAGGACTTTGCGCGGGTGTTCGCGCTGATGCCGGAGGACGGGTCGAACTATGAGGGTGCGACCTACTGGCGCTATGGCGGGATGTGGCTGTTTGTCTATGCCCATCTGCTGAAAGCACAGGAGGGCGAAGACTGGTTCCAGAAGAGCGAATATCTCAAAAATACCTTCTACTACCGGCTGTATCAGTCCTGTGCGGACCTGAAACGCCAACTGAACTATGGGGACTGCCATGACCGGTACAGTTCTCATACAGCCTGTGTGTATTATAAGGCTGCCGCAGAATATGGCGATGGCTACGCACAAAAGTTGGGAAATCTGGTGGTCGATGAGTTTTTGATGGAGGAAGCCCAGAACAGCAAGGTGAAACCCGGGATTCTGCCGGAAGCGGTGTTCGAGTTCTTGTGGTATGCACCCGATGTGCCGGAAAAAGAGCTTTCAGACCTGCCGCTGGTGCGCTACTTCGATGATCTGGGTCTACTGACGGTTCGCAGCAGTTGGAAACGAGATGCCAAAGTCCTGACTATCAAGTGCAGTCCGCCGGGCGGTATCAAGCAGTGGAGAGAAGGCTGGAAGATTCAGAACGAAGAGGGGATCGAATTGTTCTCCCTGTCCCATCATCATCCGGATAACCTCTCCTACATCTTTACCCGCGGGAGCGATTATTTCACCTGTGAGGATGGATATAACCGCAACCTGATGCCGGACAACCACAATGTTCTGTTGGTGGATGGGCTTTACACCGATGCCGTAGATGTAAACGATGCGTATATGAGCAGCGTCCGGCAGCGTCTGGTGGCGGGCGAGCCCTTCTGCCCCGAACAGTATGCAGGGCGGGTGACCAAATTCCAGACGGAGGGCAGCCTGGTGCTCTATCGCGGCGAGACGGCCGGCGTGTACCCCGCCAAACAGGAAATGCAGGAAGTCAGCCGGGCGCTAATCACCGACGGTCTGCGGTTCTGGGTGTTTGTAGATCTGCTACGCAGCACACAGTCCCACACCTATTCTCTGATCTGCAATACGGACCGAAGGGCGCAGTTGGATGGACAAACGGCCGTATACCCGCTGATGGGCGAAGAACTGTCTTACCATGTCTATTCGGACCGGCCTGTCTGCCAAAAGCAGTATCAGCAGCAGGTGGAGAGCGTCATGACCACCCAGGAGCAGGACAAAAAATGCCGGACAGAGATCCAGACCCTGGCAACCTGCTCTTCTGCGCCGGAAAAAGAACAAGTCTTTTTTGAGTGCTTTACCTTCTCGGATGATCCGGTGAAAGTTCAGCACAAGGGGCGGTCTCTTTTCCTGGAGTGCGGTGGTTGTTCCTATGAGGTAAAGGTTGGATACTGTGATTCCGCATCCAACACTACACCGATCCAAGTGGTATGTCAATCCAAGACGAAACAGGAATATTCCTTGTAAAAAAGGGGTATCCATCGCCAATAGGAGGGCTTTTGTGAATTATGTAAACGATCGGTTTCAAGAGCTGATGGGGCTGGAGATGAACCAGAAGGCGCTTGAAGTCATGAAGAAAGATGTCGATGCATTTATGCCCGGCTTTTCCGATTCCCCGGAGAAGCTGAGCCGATGGGGTCACCATTACTTCTGCGACGACGATGGCGGCCGCCTGATCTTTGACCTGAACTCGCCGAAGGAACACCGCTGTGTTGTCTGCGGGAAAGTCTATCGGGACGAGACGCAGAACGGCGTTTGGATTACCTTCTATCGCAACCGGGCTGTTGTGATGACTCTGGTTTCCGCCCTGATCTACAAGGCCACCGGCGAGACCAAGTACCGGGATTATGCGGTCCGGGTCATGGAGTTCTACGCAGAGCATTATCAGGAGTTCCAGCTGCACAACAAAGAAAATGTCCTCTGCGAAAGTTACGACAACATGGTGTGGGGCTGCGGTAAGATGATGCCCCAGGGTCTCAATGAGGCAATCGTAGCCATCCGGTTTATCCAGACCATCGAGATTCTGCGAGATGAGCTGGATTCGGCCTGGTTGGAGCGTATCCACCAGAAACTGTTCCGCGAGATGTTCCGCTTGATGGCTCCGCAGGCGGTTGCCATCCACAACATCAGCTGCTGGTCGCTCTCTGCAATCGGTGTTATGGGCTTGGCCATGCACGATCAGGAAATGATCGACTACGCCTTCAAGAGCCAGTTCAATATGCACGAGCAGCTGAAAAAGGGCGTCACCAAGGACGGCTTCTGGTACGAAGGGTCAATTCACTACAACTTCTTCCTCTTGGAGGGCGTTTCCTATCTGTTCCTGTTCAGCAAAATTTACGATTACGATTTTGGTCAGGAAAGCACCGCTATTTTGGAGCGGATGTTTGTGCAAGCGTACCAGTACGCTTTTGACAATCTCTATCTGCCCAATCCCAACGATGGCTGGCCGGATCTGAATCTGAAGACCTTCAGCTATGTTTATCATACGGCAGCCCGGGCCTTTGGCGAGTACAGCCCGGTAGGAAACATCCTCAAAATCATTGAGGCAGATCCCGCGCCGAGAACCACTTTGCCGCTGTCGGAGCCCTATTACTGCTGCGGAACCATCTGCCTGGAGCGGCTGCTGTTCAACATCGATTTCAATTATGCGGACTACAAGCCCGTTCCCCACAGCTCGACGACTTTCCCCACTTCCAACTTTGCTATGCTACGGAACGATTCCTGGAATGTGTTCTTGAAGTACGGCCTGAATGGGCGTTCTCATGCCCACCCGGACATCATGAACATTGAGGTAATGTACAAAAAGCTTCGCCTGTCTCGGGATCTGTCCAATGCGGGCTATCAGTCGCGGCTATGCAACGAGTGGCACCGTAAAACCTTGGCACACAACACAGTGTGCTGGAACGGAACCGACATTACCTCGGTCGAACCGGGCAAATGCCTGCTGTTTGAGAACGACCGGGTGCGCTGCAAGGCCGAGAACGTTTATGAGGGTATCGACTACACAAGAGAGCTGAAGATCACCGAGAATTCCGTTCTGGATTACTTTCAGGTGGAGGGCAAAACCGGCGTTTACGATTATACCTTCCACTTTGAGCCGGGGATTGAGCTGTCCTGCGACCTGCCGACGGAAGCGGCGGACCTGGGCTTCTCGGAGAACGGCTATCAGCACGTTCTGGAAACCAAGAAAGTTAAAACAGATCAGAACGCTGTGGTTCTGCGGGCTCAGCTTGGGGCAGAGTCGATGCAGGTTCGGGTCGATCTCCAGGAAGGGCAGGAACTGTTCCTGCTGAAAACCAAGGACAACCCCGTGAATCGGATCCGGAATACGGTTTTGATCCGAAGTGTGGGGGACAAGGCTACCTATCAAATGCAGTTAACCGTTTAAGGTTACAATAATTTTTTACTTATGATGGAGGTTTTATTATGAGAGCAGTTATTACTGGTGCAACCGGCGGCATTGGTGGCGCAACCGCAGAGGCACTGGGCCGGGCAGGATACGAGGTCATCATTACCGGCATCGATCTGGAGGCAGGTAAAAAGGTGATCGATAAGCTGGAGAGCCAGGGCATCAAGGTCCACTTCTATGCCTGCGATGCTACCAACGAGGAGCAGGTGAACGAGACCTTCGCCAAGATCGGCGAGGAGTTTGGTTCTCTGGATCTGCTGGTCAACAACGTAGGCGGCCTGGGCGGCCGGCAGCGTGTGTCCGAGATGGAGACCGGCTTTATGCGGAAGGTCATGGCTCTGAACTTTGACAGTGTGTTCTTCAACACTCGGGCCGCTCTGCCCCTGCTGAAGAAGGGCAAGGACGCCTCGATTGTCAACTTCAGCACCATCGCCGTGACCAGTGGTGCCGGCATCGGCGCTTCCATCTATGCAGCTTCCAAGGGCGCTGTCCAGAGCTACACTCGTGCTCTGGCAAAGGATCTGGCCGAGTTCGGCATCCGCGCCAACATGGTTTCTCCCGGCACCATCGACACTGCCTTCCACGCTGCGACTGACCGCGCCCTGGTGGAGAGCTGGAAGGACAGCATCCTGATGAAGCGGCTGGGCGACCCCCGCGAAGTGGCGGACGTGATCGTCTTCCTGGCATCGGAGAAGGCTTCCTTTATCACTGGCGAAGTGATCCAGATCAACGGCGGCCAGGCATTTATCTAAGGCTTCAGGCTGAAAAACTAGAAACAGGGGGTTCCCTATGGTATTGAAATATGAGGACATTCAGCCCACCTGCCCGGCTCCGGGAATCACCCGCCGGATCCTTGCCCATGGCGGCGGGATGATGGGGGTGGAAGCGAGCTTTCAGAAAGGTGCTGTGGGCGAAGCACATCGTCATCCCCATGAGCAGGTGAGTTATATTCTGTCCGGCTGCTTTGAATACGAAGTAGAAGGTCAGAAGTACATCCTGCACAAAGGCGACAGCTATTATGTTGCTCCCGATCTGCTTCACGGTGCAGTAGCCCTGGAAGAGGGCGTAATTCTGGACATCTTTACTCCGCAGCGGACGGATTTTCTCTGAATCGCAGACACTGACAGCAGGGGGCTGGAGCGTGACGTTTACCCCATTGTGCAGTATGAAATCTTTTCCAGCGCTGGTGCGACTTGAGTTGAACTTGAAATAGCACCTGGCTTCCTGGATTTCTTCTCAACACGCAGACACAAAACTCTAATTCTCTTCCTAACAAAATACGAGTATCATCATAAACACTTCTCCTTACATTTGCTCCTTCTCCCTGAAAAAGCCGGTACAGAAGCCCGTCGCCATCGACGCGGGTCTGTACCGGCTTTGTTTGGTGGAACTTTAGGTAAATTTTCTGAACCTTATAAATTGTCCGCCTGTTGTGCTTTGTGCCATCAATCGCCGGATTTCTTCAATGTTTGTATTATCTCTGAAATCGTGGATCAACATAGCATTTACTACAAACACAAAGAAACCCGCTTTCTTCAGAGTCAGGGCAATTGGTTTCCAGTACATACTGGTATGTTCCATGACGATTCGAGTATTCACTCCAACTCCTTGAGCGTAGAGACCAGCTTTTTTCAAATCACTGTTTGCATGGCGCACATCGAAAGGTCGCATCACGATTTCGCCACCCGATCGGCGTACTGCAGTTGCAAGCAATGTTTTTGTCTATACAAAAACACTTTTTGCGTTGCAAAAATGCTTGTTGGGGGAGTGCCCCAAACCCCTTTGATCTGCATTTTCCAATGCAGGCTGCGCCTCCCTGCGGGATGTTTTTGAAGATGTCAATCGTCACATCCTACGAAAAAACCGGCTCCTTTTTGGCGTAAGGGTCAATGGAAGAATTTGATGGTTCATGGTACAATAGCAGGCGTTGCGTGTTGTGCGGTTTGCACACGAACAGAGTTAAAAGGAGCTGTTAAACGTGGATACGACCTATCTGCTGCCCGGTGAGGAACGCTGCGTTGATTTCCGAGATGCTAATGGTGTCCCGAAGGTACACTACACTTACTGTTCTATCCGTGGCAAACTTTTCAACTGCACCTGCTGCACAAAAAACGAAGCTCAGCGGCTGTGTGAAGATTGGCTCGTAAAACAGGATCGCTGCTATATAAACTAAAAATACCGCCGAGGATGCCTCCCAAAACGGGAAGAATCCTCGGCGGTATTCGCTTATCGGGTCTGAGTTTTCTCGGTGGTGTCCTTTTCCTCCGCAAAAAATCGTTCCACATTTTTCTGTGCCCGAACCAGTTCCTGCATCTCCTTCCGTGCCTTGCGGTACTCCGGGTAGGCTGCTTTCTTTTTTGTCAGCAGCTCTGCAAACTCCGCATCCAACGCCTTGACCTTCGGCAATTTTTGTAGCCCTGCCTCGTCAAAGGCAGCTTTCGCCGCCTTGTGCAGAGCAATCTCCTCCCGGTGGGCTTCCAGAAATGCCTTGCTGTACCCGGCTTTCCGATAAGTGGCGTACACCTCACGGGTCTTGGCATAGTTGATGATGTGGGTTTTCAGGACGGTAATTTCTGTCAGCCTTGCTTCCGCTGCCTTGATGGAATCCCCCATAGCATGGTAGCGTTCTGTTGCCGTCGCTGCACGTTCCCGCAGTTCCTCGGCACTGCTGATTTTCTGCTCTTGCAAGAACAGCAGAGTTTTGGACATCTCTTTCAGATTGAACTTCGTTGCCCACTTTTTGTAGCCGACACTTTTGCCCGCTGCCATTTTTCCCTGAATATCCACCAGCAACTGGAAGGGCTGTTCTTTGGGCGGCTGTTTCTGGTACGGATGGTGTTTCGCCTTTCCCTCCAGCACCGCCTTGATCTCGTCCTCTCCATAGCCAATGCCCAGTGTGCGGAAACGGATAAAGCGTTTCTGTCCCTTGCCCTTCACCGCCGTGTGTTTGCCGCGCTTCACCTCATAGTCTTGCTGCTCCAGCTTTTGCAGAAAGACTTCAAAATCCTTCGGCCGTTCTGCAAGGATGGTGTCGATGATTCCGCACAGGCGATCACGGTTGCTCTCCTTGGGCGGATAGACGATGCGCTTCTGCCGTTCCCGATAAGGCTTGTACTCGATGGTGGAGAGCTGGTGCTCTAGGCAGATCAGGTCGCTCAATCGTTGCACCGCAAAGGTGGAAAGCCAGAAATTTTTGAATTTCCGGGTTCCGTCCAAGGCAGTGGAATTGTAAATAATGTGGTTGTGGATGTGCGCCCGGTCGGTGTGGGTGGCAACGATAAAAGCGTGTTTACCCTTCAAAAATCGCTCGGCAAACTCGTAGCCGATGCGGTTGGCTTCCTCCGGCGTGACTTCCCCCGGCTTGAAGGATTGCCGCACCTGATAGGCGATGACATCGCTTTTCTGCCTGCGCCCGGTGGTCTGCTCGTACAGCCGTTTTGTTAACAGAAATTCTTCGTCCACGGTCAGCGGGCTGCATTGATAGCTGCTGACCAGCTCGCCCTGCTCGGTCTTATCCGGGTTCTGGATATAGCTGGTGTGGTTGTGCAGACACGCCCCGATGGACTTGCCTTTGTTCTTCCGCATGGGGATCAACCGTGTTGCTGCCAGTGTCATCACCCCCTAGGCGTTACCTCCAAATTTTTGCAAACAAAAAAGACCCCATCGGGTCTTGCGTTACGTTCAGCGTTCGTTGCGGCGCTGCTGTTTTTTCTGCCACGCATCCAGAAGCTGGATGATCTTCTCCTCCATCTGTTTGGGCGTGCAGCTGCGGGGGAAATACTTCCGCAGGGTCTCGTTTTTGATGGTCACGGTGTCTTTCTCGCTCTTTTTCTCCTGTCCCATCACATCAAAGGCTTTTTCGTAGCTGAACTCTCCCTGCTGTGCTATCTTTTTCAGTTGCAGTGCCTGCGATAAGGACGGCGCATTCTGGGTATCCTCCATGGCTTCTAAAAAATCCCGCTGTTGGCTTTCGTCCAGATAGGACAGCTCCACAGCGGGATTAAAGGAGATTTTCTTTTCGTCCACCATGTCCAGCAGTTCGGGGACAAGGTTGGTCAGGCGGATAAAACGCTGGACTTGTCTGCCACTTTCTCCGCTCTCCTTTCCGACAATATCGGCGGTTTCAAAATTCCCGACAAGTTGTCGGGGATTTTCTTTTGACGGTCTACCGCTAGTTCTTCGCATGGCATCCAGTTTCATCTTGTACGCCAAAGCCCGTTCACTGGGTAGGATGTGTTCACGCTGTAAATTGGAATCCACCATCAATATCACAGCGGCATCATCATCCATCTGACGGACGATGACCGGCAGAGTGTCCAGCCCGGCAAGTTTAGCCGCATACTGGCGGCGGTGCCCGGAGATGATCTCATAGCCACCTTCCGGGCGGGGTCGGGCGATCAGCGGAGAAAGCACGCCGTACTGTGCAATGCTCTCCACCGTCCGGGTCATGGCTTCATCGTCCAACACCTTGAAGGGGTGGTTGGTGAAGGGGTGCAGTGCATCAATGGGAATTTGCTGCACCTGTTCCGCTTGCGAATGTGCTTTTTCGATAACATCACCTCCCCGGAGAACCGCACGCAAAGTCGTGGTTCGTCTTGTTCTGATAGTAGAGGTTCATGGTGGTGGGCGCATTGTAGAGCATTGCCAGCAGATATTGCTTCATGTTCCGCACCGGGGCGGTGTTTTCTGCCAGAGAATCCAGCACAAAACGGATGTGGTCGGCATTCAGCTTTTTCAGCCGACTGCGTACCACCTCTGTGGGCTTGTCATCTCCGGCGATCCGCAACATCTTGCGTTTGGTGGAACAGGTGTCCACAAGCAGGTCTACGATCTGGTAGATGGTGTCATCATCGTCCGGGCAGAGCCGGAGCAGAAGGTCTACCTCCAGTACCTGATAAAAATAATCTTCGAGCTGTTCACGAATGTTCCCTGAATGGATAGGGTCAGGATCGTTCCACTCTGTCTTATTCTTATCAGTCTTATTTGCTTGCAGTTTTGGCTGCTCCAGAATTGCGCTTTCGGCAGCACCAGAATTGCTGTTTGTGCAATTCTGTACTTGCGCTTTTGGCAAGCCGGAGGAAAAGTCCTTAACGTAGATCAGGCTGGGTCTGCCCAGACCACGGCGCTTGCGCTCAATGAGGTCGATGTCCTCCAGTTCCCGGAACAGCTTGACCGCCTTGTGCTCGCCGCAGCAGAGGGATTCCTGCACTTCCCGGACAGTGTAGATGATATACACCCGGCCTTGCTCGTCCAGCCAGCCGTTCTTTGCAGACAGACTCATGCGGTCCAGCAGAATGCCGTACAGCGTCCGGGCATCGGTGGAGAGCTGCCGGAAACGGCAGTCTTGGAACAGTGCCTTGGGGATGCGGAAATAGGAGAACAATTCGCCCGACTGACCATAGAAGTAGTCCAGCGTCATTTGGTGTGACCTCGGATTTTCAACTGTGAGTGCTTATTCATGTGGAAAACCACCTTCTTTCAGAAATGAATGTAAAAACAGGTTGACATTTGCCAGCGAGAACGCTTACAATGGGAGATAGTAAAAGAGTCAACCCAAAACTATGTTGGATAGGAGGACAAACGGTGAAACTGCAAACAATTCGAGTGAAAAATTTCAAAAATTTCACTTCAGCAGCAGATGGTGGCTTTATTGAAATCGCTTTGAATGGTAAATCCACAGTCTTTTATGGCAACAATGGCTCAGGTAAATCGACTCTCCTCAGTGCAGTTTGCTATGCTGCATGGCCTTTTATCAACAGGCTGAACAATGCTCAAGGAACGGGATACCGAACATTAGATAAGGAACAACTGCATATTGGTCAGCGCAGTGGAAGTAGTGCGCGATATGGTACCGGTATTGTGTTACAGCTTGACGGAGAAACATTCGAGATCACAAAAGAAATGGAAAAAACCGCATCTGGTCGAGTGAATGCGGTCAATGCAAGTCAGCAAAGTAAGCAAGCGGTTGATTTAGCACAGTTTTTTAATGAACATTATCTGGCGGACGATGATACAGTTGCCGGAGATGATTGCCCGAAGCAGAATATGCCTGTGTTTCTAAATTACGGAACAAATAGACTTGTTCTGGATGTTCCATTAAGGATACGCAAAAAGCATTCTTTCTCCAAAAGAACAGCATTGGAAAGAGCATTGGAAAACAGGCTTGATTTCCGTACTTTTTTCGAGTGGTTTCGCAATCAGGAAGACTTTGAAAATGAGCAGAAAAGTATAAAACGCGATTGGGATTATCGCGATCCTGCGTTGGAGTGTGTGCGAAAAGCAGCCCTCTCAATGCTGGACGATGCTGAAGAAATCAAAGTGCGTCGGAATCCTCTCCGAATGGTTGTCATACGCAATGATAAAGAATATCGCGTAGACCAACTGTCAGATGGTGAAAAGTGTACGCTAGCCTTGCTGGGAGACATTGCTCGCCGCGTGGCAATGGCGAACCCCTGCCGTGAGAACCCGATGGAGGGAGAGGGCATCGTACTGATTGATGAACTTGATCTGCATATGCACCCTGCGTGGCAGAGGAAAATACTATCAGTGCTTCGGAAACTTTTCCCAAACATTCAGTTTTTGATTACAACGCACTCTCCGCAGATTCTTGGGGAAGTGGATAGAAGCTACAATTTGTTTATGCTTGAGAAAAATGCTGATGGCGAAAGCGAGCTACACGATCGTTATCTATACGGTAAGGATTCTGACAGCATTCTCCGTGCGGATATGAATGTTACTGTTCGCACATCCGAAGCTGAAGAATTGTTTGAAAGGTTTTATCATGCTCTCGACCAAGATGATTATACGGTTGCTGAAACCGTTCTCGACGAGATGAATTCTAAGCTGGGTGATGACCCTGAAATTGTAAAGTGTCGCACACAGTTGGATTTCAGCCGTATGTGAGGAAACATATGATACACATTGTGAAAAAACACGAGCCAAAGGAATTAAAGGAATACCGTGAAAGCGAATCCTGCACTGGTGTACGACCGACTTACGATTCCATGAGTAGCGACCTGCATGAGTATGTTTTGTCAAAGTTGGTGGAAGAACAGGGAGGACTGTGTGCATACTGTATGTGCAGAATTCCCGAAACCGACAAAAAAACAGGGAGTACATTGAAGTGTACGATTGAGCATATTGAACCTCAGAGCCTGACGAGGGGCACTGAAAACTGGAAAAAAGAATTGGAGTACAGTAACTTTCTTGCAGTATGCTCAGGAAATGAAAACAGAGGAGCTTTATGTTGCGATAAATCAAGAGGGAACAAAAAACTTTTTTTGACACCATTAAATCCTGAGTGCAATCATTTGATTCAATACTCTTACAGCGGCAAGATACTGGCTGCCGAAACGATACCTGCTAAAGAGGACCGGGATGAAATCAATCGTGAACTAAATGATATTCTGAATCTGAACGATGGTAAGGACTTGAAAACCAAGAGAAAAAATGCTCTTGATGGTATGCTGTCGGTATTGCAAAAGCAGCATAAAGATCAAGATATTGAAGAGTGCAGAAGAAAGTTAAGAGAGCTGGAAGCACCCAGAGGTCAAAAAGTTGAATACGTCGGGATTTTAATATTTTGGCTAAAGAAACATATTCAACGTCTTGAAAGCAGAGGATAATAGTTGAGATAGATTGGAATCTTGCTGTAAAATCATACATTTTCTAAACGAACAGGACTGCCTCACATACATTGCGTTGTGGAGCAGTCCTGTCTGTTTAGTATGTAATGGTCATTGCACCTTCATGGCATTCCTGCGCATAGGTGCGGAGCAGGTCAAGGTGCTTTGAGGATTTTCGGACAATGCCCGTTGCACGGTCGCCGGACATAAACTCAACGACCGCAAGCCGAGGAATCGTTAATGTGCCACGAATTTTGAATCCAACAAGGATCTTCTGATTGCACCATCGCTGTATGCTTTGTGCAGAGTAGCCCGTCAGTTCCGAAACTACCGGGGTGGTCAACAGATCATCATATCCAGCGGTGAGCTTTTCCCACATGGTATACAGCCCTGTTTTTTCCGGCTCTGTAAAATTGAAGCGGATGATCTCTGCGGCAGGCTTGTCCGGGTGCCGTTTGGAGCAGCCATTCTTTCCGATATAAAAGCCCGTTGGCACTTTATACTTTTCGGGATGATCTTCACGGTCACACAAGTAGGTGATCACATCGTGGGTCGCAATATGGTATTTGCGTGTTTTCTTTCCTGTATTGATACACGGAACGAGACCGGAATCCAGAAGGTATTTTGCGTGTTGCTTGTTGATGCGGGCAACACGGTAGAACTGGTCTTTCGTCATTCCGTTGGGGTATTCTTCGAGAATTTTATAGCACTCTAACAGCGTTCTCATGTTCATCCATCCTTTGCTGCTTTGATTTGGTCAGCGTCAGAAGCAACATATTGTGTGGATGGATTTTGGCTCCCGGAATCTCTCTCGCCCGTTCTCTCCAACAGGCGTAAAATCTCTCCCACTTCTCTCCAAAAGGCAGATTTTTCTGCGTTTTGGAAAGTGGGTTCAAATCCGCACAGAGCCTAGTGATTTTGGATTTTGATGAAATTTTGAGCGTAAATTCGATGGTTCGTATCTTCTGGCAAAGTGGGCTAATTCCCTCTATCTTCCACCAAGTACCGTGAGACAGGAAAAACTCGAAATGCGATAGGCCGGGAGACCGGTGCCAGGGTTCGACTCCCTGATGCTCCACCATACAGTTCGTACTCGAACCCAATTCTCTATGAGAAAGGGTTCGGGTACGTTTTTTGTTTACAGGAGGTTCTGCGGAAGGACTACTCGGAACGGTAAACGAGCAAAGGCAGGGTATCACTATGATAGTGGTATCCTGCCTTTTGCTTTGCGGAATCAAGTTCGCTTTGTGCGAACTTGGTCGTCCCCCTATATGGCGTGTTTTGGGGTAGTCGCTGCGTACGTGCGTACCGGGAGCCTGTACACCTCTGACAAGGTGTAACACACTAGACTTTGTTCCAAAGTCTGTGTGCCAAGGGGGATAGCCCCTTTGGAATCCCTGCGGAGCGTGTACGCACGTACGCAGAAAAATGGCAAAATTTCACTATATCGGGGTGTTCTTTCATGGTGGAATGTGGTATACTCGGCTTAGCCCAGTAAATTGGAAGTTGTGAACTTAGAATTAGAGGTGTTGAAAATGAAAATAATAATTATATTTATTGATTTACTGATGGCAACTGTTCTCTTTTTTGTTGGAAGATTTTTTATCAAATCAAAAAATACAGAAAGAAGTGTGCTGTTTTTATCAGGAGATTATACTGGATTAAACACAGAGAAAATATGCAGAGTTACTGGAAAACGGATTAAGACATGGGCAATGCTCTTTTGTCTTGGCGGTATAATTGATTTTATCAAGCCGGGCGTAGGAATAATAATAGTTTCCGTTTTTTTTATTATCTTACTTGTATTTCATTTGGTTGATATGACTATAAATCGAGACAAGTACCGGGTATAAATTCCAGTTTGTCGTACTCGTTCCTAGCAGGGTTTGGGGCAGGCACGCCCCAACAAGAAGCTGTCCCAAAGGGGCAAGAATTTTCAAGAATTGAAAATTTGTGGCCACGGGACGATTCTTGCTCTCACCTTTTTCGCTGCGTTTCGCAATTTTCACATTTCAATCTGCTCGCAGATTGTTGACAAGCTGCGCTTGACCCGATACTATAAAGGCAAGTCGAATACGCGCCAAGGAGGTGCAACCATGACCGCCGTGATCTACGCCCGCTATTCATCCGACAGCCAGCGTGAAGCGTCCATTGAGGGACAGCTGCGCGACTGCAAGGACTACGCCGAGAAGAACGGCATCACCGTGGTCGGCACCTACATTGACCGTGCCTACTCTGCCAAAACGGATGACCGCCCAGACTTTCAGCGGATGATCAAGGACAGCGGAAAGAAAATCTTCGACGTAGTTCTGGTCTGGAAGCTGGACCGCTTTGCCCGGAATCGGTTCGATGCCGTGAACTACAAGTACCAGCTGGAAAAGAACGGTGTCCATCTGGTGTACGCTATGGAACCCATTTCGCAGGGGCCTGAAGGCATTATGGTGGAGAGTATGCTGATTGGCATGGCGGAATACTATTCCGCCGAACTTGCCCTGAAAGTAGCGCGCGGTGAGCGCGAAAACGCTCTCCAGTGCAAGTACAACGGCGGTGTGGTGCCGCTGGGCTTCACCATTGGCAAGGAGGACAGGCTGTACCAT
>NZ_QUEN01000004.1:66361-279513 GCF_003478175.1 Faecalibacterium sp. OF03-6AC
ACCATTGGCAAGGAGGACAGGCTGTACCATATCGACCCGGAGACGGCTCCCATCGTGCAAGAAATCTTCACCCGGTACGCCGACGGCGAACCGGCTGAGAAGATTGCAGCATCCCTGAATGAGCGCGGCCTGCGTACCCGCACCGGGAAGCCGTTCGTAAAGAACAGCTTCTTCCAGATCTTCCGCAACCGCCGCTACATCGGCGAATACCGCTACAAGGACATCGTGACGCCGGGCGGCATTCCGGCCATTGTTGACAAGGACTTGTTCGACCGGGTGCAGCAGCGTTTCGAGCAAAACAAGATCGCCCACGGTCGGCCTGCAAAAGAGGATGTGAGCTATCTGCTGACGACCAAGCTGTTCTGTGGCAAGTGCGGCACCCTGATGGGCGGCGAAAGCGGCACCAGCCACATGGGAAACACCTACTATTACTACAAGTGCGGCAACGCCAAACGCCACGGCAAGGCGCACTGTGACCTGAAAGCCATTCGCAAGGAGCCGCTGGAACGGTTCGTGGTGGATACCGCGATCAAGGTGATTTTTAACGATGAAATCATCGAACGGCTGATAGATTTGGTCATGGAAGCCCAGCAGAAGGAGAACACCCGGCTGCCTGTCCTGAAAGACCAGCTCAGGGACACGGAGAAACGACTGGCAAATCTTCTGGAAGCCATTGAACAGGGCATCCTGACCCCGACCACCAAGCAGCGATTGGACGAGCTGGAAGCCCGGAAAGAAGCCCTGAACACCAGCATTCTGGAAGAAGAGCTGAAAAAGCCCGTCCTGACCCGTGAGTGGATTCGGTTCTGGCTTGAAAAATTCCGCAAGGGTGACGTGGGCAGCACGGAACACCAGCGGCAGATCATTGATACCTTTGTCAACTCGGTCTACGTCTTTGATGACCGGGTCGTACTCAATTTCAACTTCACGGACGATGCCAAGACGGTTACCCGTGAAGAGGTGTTAGGTTCGAGTGCTGTGGAGAATGCTCCGCCAAATCGAATGGACAGATGAATTTTATTCGTCTGTCCATTCTTTTTTGCCGGAACATCGCCCGTCCACCCTGTCTTTGGGGCGTATGGCATCATGCTGACGCATTGCCATAGGCCATTTTATCACCCCATGGCAGATTTCAGGTAGTGCAGACGGTATTTCAGATACTGGCGGATCGCGGACGCTCTTTTTTCGCTCAGCAAGGCAAGAATCGGAGAGATTGCCTGAAGAATCTTCTGATAATCTGCTGCCCCCGGCCTATGAATTTTGCGTTTTTTCACGCAAAAGGGGCCACCGGTCTTCAGGCAGAAGGAGCGTAGAGATTGCACCGCCCCACCACCAGAAAAGCCACAGCGGAACAAGTCCACTCGTCAATTATGTACATACCTTAAAATCGTTTTTATAACTTCATCCATCACAATCGGCTTTGACAAATGTGCGTTCATCCCTGCATCCAGTGATGCCTGAACATCTTCTGCAAATGAATTAGCTGTCATTGCTATAATAGGAATGTTTTTTCCATCCGGTCTGTCATTCATTGCCCTGATTGCTTTTGTCGCTTCATAACCATTCATTTCAGGCATCATGACATCCATCAGGATTACATCAAATGTGCCTTTCGGATGATTTCTGAACATCTCAACAGCATTCTTTCCATCCACAGCTCTTTCTACATTCATCCCGAGCTCTTCCAACTGCACGGCAGCAATCTCTGCATTCAGTTCATTATCCTCTACAAGAAGGACCTTCACACCTGTAAGATCTACCTTTTCAGAAAAACCTGTGTCTGACTTATTACATTCCTTATCTGTAATTTCCAAAGGAATATCCACAGTAAATGTGGTTCCCTCATGCTTTTTACTCTGCACAGAAATGGTTCCGCCCATCATATCCACATACTTCTTTACGATAGCCATCCCCAGTCCAACTCCGTGGTACTGCGTTCTCACATCGGAATCTTCCTGTGTAAATTCCTCAAAAACTTCTTTTGTAAATTCATCACTCATGCCAATACCAGTATCCGAAATGCGGTAACGTATATTTATATATCCATCCCCGCCCTTTTCCTGACACTGGGCTTCAAATGTAATCGTCCCTCCATCCGGAGTGTATTTTACGGCATTGCTCAGAATATTGACCAGCACATCGCGCAGGCGTGCAGGATCCGCAAGTACATTTGGAATCTTTGCGTCTTCACGCTGAATCTTAAAGTTGATATCCCTGTTCGTAAGAAAGCCTTTTATAATATCCAATGCAGAATCTGTAATGTTTTTCACATCCGCCGGTACCGGATCGTATTTCACTTTTCCACTTTCGATATGGGTCAGATCTAATACATCATTGATCAGCGACAGTAAATACTCTGAGCTTTCGTCAATCTTTTCCAGACAATTTTTCACTTCGTCTGACGGATTGTTTTTCATTGCAATACCGGTAAATCCTATGATTGCATTCATCGGTGTCCTCATATCATGGGACATATGTGACAAAAATGCTGTTTTTGCCTTGTTTGCAGCCTGTGCATGCTCTGCCAGTTCCGCCATTTCCTCAGCTTTCTCCTGAGCCGCCTTCTGAGCTTTTTTTCTTGCACTGAGACGCACCATTATCACAGCCATAGCAGTCAGCAGCCATCCAAAAATAAGTAGAGCCCAAACAGTAACAACAGGATACAGACGGATCCAGTCAACAAATGTCAGCTCTGTTGCTTTGTATGTGGTATACTGTGCTGCAAGATCTTCAACAAGATTTTGGGGCATGGCATACATTGCTTTCGTCAGAATACCAGCCAGCGCATGGTTCTCAGTTGATGAAATCACCATGCGGTAGGTGAATGTAGGCTGTTCCAGCAGAGTATATGTCATTGTGCCCGTAGTGTCACTGTTCACAAACGCCTGTGCCATGTAATAGTAGACGAAGGCAGCATCTGCTTTACCCTTACGGACAGCTTCCATCATTTCCTGTCGGGTACTGCACATCAGTTTTTCTGCACCGGGTGCCATTGCATCTTCAATTGAATTAGATGCTGTCTGGTCAACAGTAGTAACAACATTGATTTTTCCATCAAAGTCACGCCGTGTCACCCTTGCCAGCTGCATCGTAATGAAAGGTGCAGTAATCCCCCATTTTTTCGTCTCAGCATAGTTATCTGTTTCCAGGCGCGCATCGATGCTAATATCTGTAGTTTCCTTATTTTTCTGATAAGCAATATACTCATCTCTGGTGGCAGGTGTAAGAAACTCATAGGAAATCCCGACATAGTCTGCAATTTTCCGGAAGTAATCCGGGATAATACCCTTCATCTCACCATTTTCATTATAAGAATATGGATAACGGGTCGGATCACACAGAACATGAAGCGGGTTTTCCTTGGAATACTGTGAAATTATACTTTTTTCTTTCTCCGTATATTCCAGATTCTTAGTTTGTATGCTTTCATAATTTTTATTACGAAGCGTCGTTTTCCAGTCACCCTCAACTGCATTCATCTGGTCGATTGCATAATTGATCTCATTCAGCAATTCTGTATTACCTTTTTTAACAATGACATAGAAATCGCTGCTGTCAAATTTATCCACGATACGCTCATTGTTTGTTTTTCTCATAGAAGTGGCAGCAATCGCATCAACATTTCCGCTCTGAAGAGCTTCCTCCATCTCTGCTGTCGTATCAAAATAAAATGGATCATATGTAAATCCTTTATTGTCTGCAAAATCCGCAAACTCTTTATCTCGTGAGCTTCCGTTCAAAAATGCCACACGCATACCGTTGTAAGTACTGTAATTGCCATCCACAATCGTGCTGTTGTCACTGCGGACGGTCAGAATCCCATTATTGGTTCCGATCGGACGTGAAAAATCAAACGTTTCTTCTCTTTCCGGTGTTTTGCGGGGAGATGTTACCATATCAATCTCGCCATCTTCAAGCATCTGCTGCATATCATCCCAGCTCTTATCATATCCGACATATTCGTAATCTACATCCCAATAACGGGCCATCAGCCGAAGAAAATCATAGCCATACCCACTGCGGTTGCCTTCTTCATCCATCACATGATAACCATCCATGGCAAAGAAACCGACTTTGACAGTTTCATGCTGCGAACTGTCCTCGGCTGCATATGCAGTCAGGGGAAAAAACATCATACACACGCATACAAAAACCAGTAACACTGCCACATATTTCTTTGCTCTCAAAATCATATTAAATCTCCTGTCTGGCAAATATATTTCTCTATGTGTCCTTTTCCTGCTTCGCGCATGTACGGCAGGACCGCCTTGTTCCCATTGACTGTGCCGAAGAAGTTCACATCGAACTGTGCCTTTGCCTGATCAAGCGGTGTAATGATACAGTGGAACAATTAAAACAAAACGGTTCGTCCGTTTTGTTGCGGTGCATTCATAGCAAATCGCACGGCATCACGGTCGGTCATGGGATCTACAATGCCAATCGTCAGGTGCTCCTTGTGAAGCAATAAGAGCGCCCATAGATCAACTTCCTTCAGAACAACCTCTACGGTCTGCGTTTCGCCGGGCATCAATTTCGGAAGAGAAAGAGGAAGCTGCACCGTGCTTAGCGTGGTACCGTCTGCGCTCTCCAGATAAAGATTCGCTGCCCAATCCCAATAAAATGGGGCGGCACCCTCATTTGCCACAGTCAAGCTGACCACAGCTTCTCCGTCATGCGGCATCAGCTTCAGTGTTGTCACACGGAGCCGGTAGCCCAAACGCTTTAAGACCGCCTGATATCCCTGTGAATATGCAGGCTGTGCTGCTTTCGGACCAAGAAAGCTCATGTGAGAAGCATCCAATAGTTGCAGTGTGCGGGAAAGCTCTGTGTCCAGCAGCTCCTCCATCGGCAGGCTGCTGGTAAACTCGCCGCCTACGGGCGCATCCTGCCAGAAATTCTGCATAGCAGAAAGTCCATTCGCTTCTTTGCCGTACCAGCCGCCGTTTTTGATCCAGTTCAGCCACTCATTGGTGTCCTTTTCGTGGCCGGTCATATCGTTGTAAAGACCAAGCCGGTTACTTACAGCGATGTTGAACGGTCGCCGCATCAGGAGCTTTGCATTGGAAAATGCATTCAGATAGTCTGTTGCATATTGATCCCGAATGGTTTCGTCCGGCATAGGTACAAGACCATCGCTGCTTTTGATATGCCATTCGCCCCAGTGGCCGAGACTGCCCAGTTCTACATAAGTCACAAAGCCATCTGCGTCAAAATGCTCGGCCAAGGCTGAAACAACTTTATGGTGTGCGGCACGAAGGATATCGTTTGCATAATCCGGGGAATAACCTTTGCCGTACGAGGTACTGTACCAGCTGCCATCGGCAGTCTGAGCATATAACCACTCCGGAATATCAAGGTGCTTCTTCTGGCCGGGTACGTCACAAACGAACCGCAGTACCAGATGGATGCCCTGCTCGCGCAGGGCGGCAAGTCCGTACCGCTGTTCGATAGCATCCCACGCATACTGGCCTTCCGTTGGTTCCACCTCTCGCCATGTCAGCTCCAGATAGCGCAATGTGGCATTCGGATGGTCCGTACTGCCTACCATTGGAGCGTAGCCGATCTGTGCGTTGGAAAAGGCAGACGGATCTTCCTGATAGGTACGCGTGCAGATCATATTCCGAACCATACCAAACCCCACCCCAAGCAGACAAACCGCAGATACGAAACCTTTTGAAAGCTTATCCATGGTATTCGCCATTATATTGGATCAGTGTAACATCCTGTACGCCATTTACGGCGCGCAGGCGATCTGTAAATTCCAGATTCGGGTCTTTGCTGAATACCTCTACCGCCATTTCGGTGCTATCCTTGCGCATGGTCTTGGACTTTACCACAAATTTGCAGCGGCCAAAGGCACGAACGATATCGTCTTCTGCGTCTGTACCAAGATAGTGAATGACCGCAATGTACACTCTGCCTTTGGCCTGCCAGTGGTAGAAAAAGAGGATCATCCCGATCATGACAACGGCTGTTACAAGGCCCAATGCGTACATACCGGCACCGGCTGTAATGCCGGTAGTGATCGACCAGAACAGGTATAACAGATCCAGAGGGTCTTTGACGGCAGTACGGAAGCGGACGATAGACAACGCACCGACCATACCAAGGGAGATGACAACGTTGGTACTGATGGCCAGTGTTACCATGCAGGTCAGCACACACATGCCAACCAACGTGACAGCAAAGCTGCGGGAATATACAACGCCGGTATAAAACTGCCGATAGACAAGATAGATGAGGATTCCCAATGCCAGTGCAGTCAGCAGGGCAAGCGCCAGTTTGGGAGCATCGTATTGGGTAAAGGTGTTCAGGACGGATTTTTTGATAAAGTCTTTTGTGCTCATGGGCGAAAGGTTCCTTTCTATAGGGCTCAGGTCTCCTGCCAGTAAGCAAATCCGTTCATATAGGCGGTTTTGTCACAACAGAGGACATATTTTGATACAGCCGTAAGCTCCTGCGCACGGGGCGGCAGAAGATTCCGGACGATTTGGGGCAGATATTCTGTAAATTTTACTTCCATTACCAGCTTACCCGGTTCCAGCACCGGAAGCGCAGGAAGCGTGGAGTCGAAGATATCCCGGCTGCCAACCGCGGCGCGTACATCCGTATCAAAGGTGATGCGTACCGTACCGGCATCCATGATCCATGGCTCGCGGTCGTAGTCTACAATAACACGGGGACGCAGCATGTTACAGATACACTCGGTATAGAACTCCTGACACAGGCGGTAACGGCTATGCAGGAGAAAATCATAGTCCCCGGCGAGAATGGAATCAAACTCTGCGTGGGTCAAAGGCGCGGCTTCTTTATAGATATAACTGCCAAATTTTTTCTTTCGCTCCAGCTTGATGCTGCGGTCGCTGCAGTTATAAATGCGGATGCGGTATTTCTTGCGCAGCAGCACGCCGGCATCCTTTTCTTCATAAGCGGTGTTCCAGTAATCGTCAAAATATAAGCTGCGAATGAAGTAGCCGCCGTTCGTTGCATGGGGGTCCAGTTTGAGGATAGGGGACATCCGCGCGGTCAGCTCGGCCTTGTCGGCCCACGAGATAAGATACTTTAGTTCATGACGATAGTGCTCTGTGCCTGTGCATCGTGGAGGGGCCAACAACTGATGATACAGCATCGATATCTGAGGCTTAGACATCTTCATAGGTGTCCTCCGCAATGCTGCCGTCCGGCTGGACGTAAAAGCAGAGCATGCCATAATGCTTGCCTGCTTCGGTAACATAGTAGTCAAAGGCATCCTGCGTATAACCAGAGGCATTGGTCGCTCTTACGCGCAAAAAATACTGCCCGGCCGGGGGCGTATCCATGGTAAGCTCTGGCAGGATCAGATTCTCCTGCCGAAAGAACGTAGTCGTAAACAGATAATCCTTTGCAAGCTCAACAGTATAGTAAATGTTTTCAATCTCGAAGTTATAAGAGGGGTCCCAGGTCAGCAGAAGGGAGCCGTTTACCACCTGCGGCTCGCCAATATAAAATGGCATGGGTTTGCGGTAGCTCTCCCAATAGTAATTATAATTTTCATCAATTTCCGGCCAGATACTTTTCAGGACCTCTTCGTATTCGTCATGTGTGATGGGAACGTTCATTCGGTCCGGCATCTGCCAGACATATTTTTCCGTTACGCTTCGGTAATGCTCCATCATGGACTGAATGCGTTCCTCATTCATGTAAGCATAAAGCTCCTTCATGGCGGTATCCAGCAGATCGCGGTAACTTTGCGTTTGCAGACAGCGCCGGAACAGGACATTGCCCCAGTAATTGCTTACACCACGTTCCCAACTTTCGGAGTCGGAGAAGTTAATGATCTCACGTTCCCGGCGGCGGAGCATACCGTCATTGTCCCAGTCCCACAAGTACCATTTGCTGGAGTTTTGAGGGCTGTACAAGTAGACGTTGCGATTTTGGGTGTCCGTATTGCCGGTTAACAACTGAAATGCCATCCAATATGCAATGTTTTCTTTATCAAAGTACGTTACAAATAGCTCATCGTCCATAGAAGAGGATTCATCATTGAGAACATCCAGCATTTTGATCAGTTTGGAATGGTCGCTGTCTCCTTTTATCTCCAAGTGCTTTTCGAACGCAGTTTGGTCATATGCTGGGTCTGTTGTAAGACGAATGACATCTTCATATCGGTAGAACTCAAAAGAATTGATTTTATACAGCTGTCCGTTTGGATCCACACCGTGCGCCTTAAGGGCTGTTTTATTCAGCTGTTCTACCTGCGTGTACAAACCATAATCCTCAAAAACACCGCTGGCGCTATCGGTCAGATCCTTCACATAAAGATGAACGAACTGGGTGCGCAAGCCCATCATCTGGTCGATGCCTTTAATAAGGTCATAGGCCATTTTGTTACGGAAGCGCAGTCCCTCACCCTGATGCTTATTCAGTGCGATCGTGCGCTGGCCTCGCCAGCTGCCTTTGTTTTTCTTTAATTTGACCTTGTAGTTTTTCTGAGTATAACGGCTGGAAGTCTGACCGCGTATTTGTACCGTGGCATTTGGGGCAAGTGTATCGTAACCAACTTCGCCGGCAAGGGGGCCGTTTTCATCGCCCACCTGCAAAAGACCATTCACCTGATAGCGTGCTACGCCCATCGCCGTGTAGTCGTAAGCGGAATAATGGTTGATCTCTGCCCAGCTGTGGTTTGTATTTTCGCTGTCATTGCCGCGGCTCACGGTAAGATACATCGTCACAATGCCGCTGTCATCGTAGACGTTGTACAGCTCTGCGTTGTCGCGCAGGTGGACACTGTTGATTTCAGATGCGGGAGCCTTTTCAATGGACTGGTTGCTTTCTGCACTGGCGGCAGCGGATCCGGCGCTGTCACTTTCCACAGGTAAAACTGCGCAGCCTGCGCACAGACCAGCCAGCGCAACGCTCAACCCCAGAATCCTGCGGCGCGAAATCAGAAACTCCTCATTCATGTGATCGATTTTCCCTCCTGATGGTCTGCCTTGCTGTTTTTGGCATCCTGTTTTTCAAGAAAAATGCCAAGGCGTGTAAAAAGATGTTCTTTGGTTTCGGCTACGATAGGCTGCTGACCCAATACCCGATAGGGCAGGTTGGCGGTAAAGGCATCCAGACGAAACAGAGCAACCAGATAAAAAAGCGCTGCACCTGCCAGAAATCCGAAACCATAAAATGCTGTGTTGAAGAGCAGTGAGAGCAGGGTAAAGGCAGTGGTGCTGGCTGCAAACACAGCTGCCGCCAGAACAGCACCCAGATAATCTGTAAAGTAAAGCAGGATCAGCAGCACCGTATTACCAACGGCGTATAAGCCGTATCCCACGCACAATGTCCGGAAATAGCCATGCATCAGATCATTGAAGCCAAGCGGTAAAAGATTCAGCAGCGTGCCCGCCAGTGAAATGACCCCTGCCGTACAGAACAGCTGCTTGAGGGCAGTGAAGCGAAGCTCCCGGTTGAGCACTGCCAGCATTTCTTCTTCAGCGGTAACGATATCGCCCACAACACCGCCATCGTTGAACAGGCTGTAATAATCCCGGTATTTCGGATAGAAGTTTACCTCTACAGACACCACAAAGTTGATGCTGGTGATCAGGATGCTTAAAAAGGCGATCAGAGCCGGAACGTCGTAGTAAGGTGCACCGTAAAACAGGCCTTTTACCTGCACGCCGATCGGCCCGGACCAATACAGGACCAGATGGGAGAACAGGCCGAGGTTTGTGCACAGGCCGGTAAACGCCAGAGGCAGAAACCGATCGACCCAGCGCAGAAAGGTCCATGGGCTGTCATCGCTTTGCGGGAAATAGCGGTAGAGCAGCACCACATCCCACACCATCATCAGGCCATACCCCATCGTAATGGAAAACAGCATGCCTTCCAGTACAGGAGCACCCAGAATAAAGACGAGCAGATATCCCAGCCCGAAAGACAGCGCGATCGCCGCCAGAAAGGAGCACAGGATGCCCCGGTAATCCTTGATAGCGGTCAGGTAGCTCATGCCGTTCCAGTTCAGGATCATCTCGGCAAACAGCCATAAACATAACAGCCCCTGCAGGAGCGTTGCTCCGGAGAACAACAGAAAGATGCCGTACAGGGTGCAGCCAATCAGCAGCATCAGGACGCTGGATCCCCAGAAAGAGGGGAGAATTGCATCCTCGCGTTCTTCGTACAGCATATCGGCCAGATAGCGGGTCACAGGCATGGAGAAAAAGCTGGTGACAGTCAGCGAGGACAGCAGCGTATAGGTGACCATACACACCAGCAAGTCCTGCTGGGTACGCTCGGCCCCGGCCCAGCTGCACAGCAACAGAATACCAAGCTGCAGCGCAATACCCAGCAGCATCGGTCCGGTGCAGATGATGCCGGCATAGCCGTAGGCGCGCAGCCATGCAAACAAACCCTTGCGCCGAAATAACTTTTTTAATTCAAATCCGATTCCTGCCATTTGTTACTCCAAATGAAAATGCTCTGCAGTTGCCTGGTACATCTTCCGATAGTTGTCTAACATTTGTTCGTGATGAAAATATCGGTCTACGCGCTGCTGACCGATGCGCCCCATTTCTTCCCGACGGGCACGGCTGGCACACATCCGCTCCATGGCATCTGCCAGACCCTGCCGGTACATGGGCGGCACACAGTACCCCGCTACACCCAGATCATCGCCGGGCGCGCCTTCCAGCAGTTCCCGACAGCAGCCCACTTCAGTCGTCACGCAGGGGCGGCGTGCAGCCATGGATTCCAGTACGGAAAGTGGCTGACCTTCCGAGATACTGGTCAGGATAGTAAAGTCCAGCTTTTGCATGTACTGCACCACGTCCACACGGCCGGTAAAGATCAGATTGTCCAGCCGGAGCTGCTTCACCAGGGCATAACACTCCTGCGCATAGTCCTCATCGTCCACGCCGCCCATGATGTGCAGGCGAACCTGCGGAACCCGGGAGGAAAGCTCAAAGAAGGCGTAGATCATGGTTTTGATATCCTTGATAGGGGCCAGACGCACTACAGCGCCAATATCGACCCAACCGTCCTCAGGCTTGAGCGGGATGTCGCAAAAGCGCTGATACTGCACGCCATTGGGGATAACGATGCATTTGCTGCCATCACAGCCCATTTCGATCTGAGTACGGCGGGCGTTATAGAACAGACTGCTTACCCGGAACGCTCTGCGGTAGATATCCTCGGACAACATATAAAAGAAGCGGATCCAACGGCTTTTGAAAGAGGGAACGACCCAGTCGGCACGGATGATCTCTTCTTCACGCTCGCGCGTATAGATGCCGTGCTCTGTCAGAAGCACCGGCGCATGGTTCATGCTGCCGCCCAGACAGGCCAACAGGCCGCCATATCCGGTAGAGATCGCATGATAGATCTGCGCTTTTGGCACGCGTCCGGTCAGCAGGTACAACACCGGCAACAGCATGGAGCGCATGGTGTGAAAAGCGTCGGCATAGGGGACATAGGGATATTCCTCCAAGCAGATATCGGTAAACAGTTTCATAAACTCCCGGCTCTGCAAAAAGGAGAGAGGATGCACCTTTTTCTGCTGAAACAGCCGGAACAGCACGTCCCAGTCCGGCGTTCCGAGCCGCAGTAATTCCCGCAAGGCAGTACGCTCTTCTTCGGTAAACAAAACAGGCACATGTTCTCCGTGCAGGCGTAAGGCATCGTCCAGAAATACCTCTTCCACCTCAACAACATTGGATGGAAGGTCGTAGACGAATTTGCCGCGTCCTTCCGCTTTTGCGCCAATGACCCACAGCACAAACTCGTGCTCCTGCATGGCCTGAATATAGGCGTGCATCCAGGTGGAAACACCGCCATGCACATAAGGGTAGGAGCCTTCCAGAATCAGACAGATCCGCATTCAGCTCATGCTCCTTTCCGCTCAATGTGCACCGTTCCGGCGGTGGCCTTCAGCAAGTAGAGATCTCCGGTCAGATGGGTCAGCTCGCCATTTGTTACGCGGCCGGGCGTTCCTTCATTGGCACGGAAGAAAAGCCATGCTTCATCGATAAAATTGCCGAGATGCAGGGTCCACGCGGTGTCGGTGCTGTCCAGCGCAACGGTCAGCTGTGCGTACCGTTGGATGGCACCGGAACACTCGGTCCCGGTCTGACGGCGAAGATCCGGTGCAGAGGTGCTGAGCCATTTCAGATAGTCCTCCAGACCGCCTTTGTACACTTCCCAGCCTTCCGCTGCACCGCGGTCTTCATCCAACAAGTCATCCGGGTGCATAAAATGCGTGCTGACATAGTGCATATTCAGCTCACTCATAGCCGCTAGGCGCATATAAGTATCACCAACCATACCACCGGACACGATACGAGGCTGCTCCACGATACCATCCGTTGCCACACCGAACTCCTGTACATAGGGCAGATCTGTGCCGTCTTTAAAATAGGTGCTGGCAATGGTACGGATCTGCGGAACTTTTGTGCCAAGCACCCGTCGGCCTTCGGCAGAGAGAATGTTGGAGGGCGGAACATATACCGTGCCATTCGTGTAAGGGAGAACGGTTTGCTGAAATTCAATCAGCTCTTCCATGGCGGCTGTAATGGCTTCTTCGCTGGGCCACTGCCGATAGGCGTACAGACCCTTGTAATCGGTATTTGGCAGCACCAGAGGCTGGTGGTTGTAACCGTGAAACCCTATCTCGCCGCCCTGCCGCAGCAGAAGGCTTCCAAAATAACGAAACTGCTGTGTATCTTTTTGACGTGTCGGTTCATCCACGGTGTCATCCTCGTAGTTTTCAATCATGACACCGGTAAAACGAACTCCGTATTTCTGCGCCAGCTGCACCAGATCCGGCCACCAGACTTTGCTGTAAAAGTCGCTGATGCTCATGCTGTAATCTCTGCGGATATAGGTACCATCACCGCCGGGAACAGGAGAAGGAAAATCGTCCAGATAGAACACGGAACCGTTAATGACAGGGTAAGCAGTGGCATCGCATAGCAAGCTGAAGGATGCTGCATAGATACCGCGCATGATTTTGTCGTAAATGCCGATATTGTCTACCACGATTCTTCCGCTGCCCAGTGAAACACTCCACACCAGCGGCGTGCCCTCGTCTCCGGTACGGGCATGCACTGTGGCTTCTTCCCGGAGGCTGACACTCAGAGCGGATTCAAACGGGTCGCTGAATTCATAGCGCTGTCCACCGCCAAGCATAAATTCCTCCGCAGGAACGATGCTCTCTGCAAGTTTATAGTTCCAGGAAGAGGAAAGCACACCCAGTTTCAGAGAAATCACGTCAAAATAGGAGGTTTTGCTCGGCGTCATAGCAAACAGGATGCTGCCGCCCTGTTGTGCCCAGTTCATCAAAGTGATCAGATCCTGTCCCAGTACATCCAGATCAGGCACTAACACCACAACCGTCTTGTAATTGGAAAAGTCCGGAAGGAGAGTGGACGATTTGGAAATATCCACTGCTTGTGTGCTGACTTTCATGTCCAGAAGGATCTGATCAAACTGCTTTTTTGCCTCGGACACATTGTCTTGGGTACTGTCATACAACAGGAGATTGGTGACCGGCTGGCCAAATAACGCATTTTGAGCCGGCAGCACAGAGGTCCGGCTCAGGTAATCGATCTTGAAATTGGTTGATGCATACTTTATGCCGCAGCGCTCTGCAAAAAGCACGCCGGCAATCAGCAGAAATACCAGCCAGATCAGCAGCAGTTTGCTCCAGCGAAATTGTTTTAGTTTTGATAGAAAGCGGAGTTTCATTTGGAATCCTCTTTGCCATACCAGAAATTTACGATTTCCTGTCCTTTGGAGGTAAGATAGACATTCTGCTCCTTGATTTTGTGCAGAATGTCCTGGATCGCAGTGCCATTGTGCAGTATGGCGGCCATTCGCAGCTGGAGCAGCCAAGGCTCTTCTCTCTGCGGCCAGCGTTCGGAAAGTGCGTCAATGGTCTGGCGGGCGGTATCATATTCCGCTAAGTCTAACTGAACAGAAGCCAGCTTGCACCCCAAGGTAAAATCCCGACGCGTGCCGATGCGTTTTTTCAGCAGCCGCTCCAACTGGCGCTGCTGGATCTCGGCCGCACGGCCCTGCACATACCCGGATTCGATGTAGCTTTCCAGATAATCGCAGTAACTGCACAGGATATCAGGGTCGTCCGGGTCAGAAGCATATTGCTGTTCATGCTGTTGCAGTGTGAGATCAGCTTCCTTGGAAATTTGCGCCAGAGCAGTGGAAGCATAGTGCACAACCTCACTGTCGTTATTCAGCCGGGCCTGCTGCAAAAGGTGATAATAACTGGTAGGAGCTTCTGTCAGAACTGAGAGGATCAGCTGCCGCTTTTGAAGGGGGTTGTTTACCAGAAGAGCTTCTTCCAGCGGAATGACCTGCTCCTCGTCTGCGTTTCCGGGAACAAGAATGCTTCGGTGGATCTCTTCGTTGATGTGCATTTTTTTCAACGTCTTTTCCAGCAGGTCATCGCCAAATAATGCCCGGTTGGTGTGCAGGATCAGAACACACAAAGGTCCCCAGATGGGGATCAACAGAATCACCGGAAAAAAGTATCCCTTTATATCCAGAATACCGCAGCGTATAAGCAGCCATAGCACAAGACAGACCAAAAGATGAAAAAGTAACAATACCAATGTTGAAATACTAGCATTCATTAACAGGATCCTTTTTTGCAGCAGCGATCAGGCGGTGCTGTCCATCCAACGATACAGATGTGACCTGAAATCCTTTTTCGGCCATGCGCTGGGTAAGGAGCGGCAGGTTTTCCTCTGTGGCCTGATTCAGCAGCAGGTAAACGTTCTCGTCTGTGCCAAGTCCGGCAATATCGCTGCTGCGGATGCTGCGCTCCAACTGCGCATAAAATTCCTCTGAAGTTGCAAACTTACCGGAGACGCGCAGCAGCAAATGCTGCGCCATCTTGTCCTCCTGTAAGGTGCAGGCGTTTGCGAGCTGCTCCGCGAATGGCACGGGCCGCATCAGACAGGTGCCCGGAAGATACCATGTTTCCTGAATGGCACTTTCATATTCAAAAGCGCGGATCAGTGCGGTTTCTACCAGACCACACAGGATGCGGAACAGGTTCTGATAATAGAGTGTCATCTGGTTTTCCCCGGCTGTCCGCAGGCTGATGAGCACTACGATCGAACCGTTCTGGCGTACACCGGCTGCATACATGGGAAGATCCGGAGCAAACGTCCGATTGACCCACACACCATCCTGTTCAATGGCACGAAACACATCGATGTATTTATCAACGGCAAGTGAACGGGCAGGAGCAGGCTGCAATCCGGAGCTTGCTGCGGTCAGCCGCGCAAAGGCATACCCCTTTTCCAAGTGATAGATCGTGAGGCTGTGGTTTTCCAAAATATCTTCCATGACCTGTATGGTCTTGCGGTAAATCTCCTGCGGCTGCAGGGTGTTCAGCTGCTGCGTTACAGTATAGATCTTTCCAAAACTGTCTCTGCGGCCAAGGATCTGATGCCGGAAAAGCTGCTTATCCTCCAAGGTGTCCTCATAGAGCTCCTGCGTAAATTGAAGCCGCTGCCGCAGCAGGTTGTTTTCATTCTGTACAAAGCGCGAGGTTTCCGTATTGCGCAGCTGCACATATCCGCAGGAAGCACCTATTATGAAATAAACAAGGAACGGCAGCCAGTAGGACGGCTCGTAAAACAGCAGTACAAGCGTCATTCCCTGCCGAAAGTATCCGAAAATCAAAGAAAGAGACGCGAGAAAAGCTGCAAACACACCGGCGTTCAGGCCGTATACAGTGCCGATAAGCATTACGAAAGCCAACCGGAAATCAACCATCTGGAATTGCGCGTCTGTGCGGGTAAGCTGTACCAGAAGTTCCGTGACCCCCGATGCCAACAAGATCTCGAGAAAGCGCAGCAGCCGGATCTGATTGCGCAGAGTATCGATTATCCGGTGGAGCAGCGGCTTTTTCGGCGTTTGGCTTTTCTGCCATGCATGATAGATCTGCGGCAGGTCGTCCAGCAGACAATAGCGTTGAAACCACCCATATCGGTTGCGTACCACCTTGTCGTCTGCAGGATACGTCTGGAGCGTATCGGTACCGTAGGTCACTTCCAGTGTCGGGCGTAGTTTTTGCAGCGCGGTGCCCAGCATCCGGCAGTCGATGTGAAATACCTCCGGAAGCGTGAAAAGCTCCGGCTGAGGCGTCCATGTATCAAACACGCGATTTACAAGGCTGGCCAGTTCGTCAAAACAGAGTGCGTAAACAGGCTGCGCGGCTTGCTCGTCAAACGAAACATTTTCGGTGGGGATCTGCTGGAAAAGCCGCTCAAAGCATTTCGGCCCAGCTGCCGAAATGCTGTAGATGTAGGGAAGCCGGAAAACCTTGACCTGGATCTTGCTTGTTTTTGCATAGTGCAGACAAAGCTCTTCTGCCGTTCGCGTCAGTATGGATTGACTTGTGGGCGGTGTCAGGACGCTCTCCGGGCCGGAAAAGTAGATCAGTTCCACTTCCTTCTCCCGGAACTCCTGCAAAACGCGGCGAAGCCGATCCAGCTCGCCTTCCGGGTTGTTGTGAGGCAACAGATATTCTGAAAAGTAGACGATCCGGTCAAAATCGTAGGTAGTGTAAAGCCGATCCAACAGCTGCCTGCTATCCAGAATAACTGATTTTATGCGAGTGTCCGAAAGCATATCGTCTTTGCGATGTGTCGTCAGAACGTGATCATCGGGAAAGGCTTCCTCGATCCATTCCTTTGTCAGAAACATCGTGTTTCCTGTAAGCAAAACTTCCATGTCATTTTACCGTTATTGTTTAAGCTTCTGAGAAGAATAAGAGATTTTATAGAATAGTATCATATTGGGTAGAAAGTTGCAAGGACGGGTGCTGAATACAGGGAGATACAGCGAAAATCTTCTAAAAAAGACCATCCGCGGTGATATGTATGAAAATCAATCAATGTTTGCAATTCAAAATCTTTTTCAGTGTTTCTGAAAACTTCATGTCCTGCTCCTTCGTCCGCTTTGCACTCCCTTTCGGGTGCTTGCCGGCACGAAGGAGCTTTTTGTTTTCGTACCGCCGCAGCATGAGGGCATCCATGTTGTCAGCAGTGTACTCCAAGCCGTTCTGATTCAGCACTCTGGCACACCGGGCAAGGCACATACTCGCCAGCCCATAGTCCTGTGTTACGACAATATCTCCCGGCTTTACTCGGTTGACCAGCGCAAAGTCCACACTGTCAGCACCCTTGTCGAATACCAACGTCTGCGCCCCCTCACGTTCGATCTGGTGCGAGGTATCACACAGGATAATGACCGGGATGCCGAACTGCTTTGCAATCTGCAAAGTCAGATCAACCACGGGACAGCCATCCGCATCAATCAAAACATTCATCGAATATCCTCCATCACCCATCGAAACGCCCTTGCCGTGCGCAGGTCGGTATCCTTGAAATGCCCGCCGCTGTTCCATTCAAGCGTGCAGTCTGTGCCACGCTCTATAAGCCGGCTGTGCAGGGTGCGGATGTTATCACCTACCGCAGCCATGACAGCGTTTTTCGTATGCTCTTCCTTGTCGCCAAGGCTCAGGTAAATGCACTGTGCCTGCATCGGGTGCTGCTGTTCAAACTCCATCCATCCCGGAAACCAAACAGAGGGCGAGGCGGCGGCGATACCATAGAACAGATCAGTCTGGGTGGATGCCCACAATGCAAACAGCCCGGCCAGCGAGTAGCCGCCCAGAATGATCCGGACGTTTCCCGGCAGTGCAAACTGCTTTTTCAGAGTGGGGATCACCTGCTCCGTCAGAAAGCGCAGGGTATCCGCTGCATTGCCGCCGAAACTTTCTTTGCCCCACACCGCAGGAGCTTCCCACGGGGACAGTTCATTGTTCCAGCTTTTCGCTGGAATGGCTGCAAACAAAAAGTGGTGCGCACTCTGTGCAATAGCGGCAACCTCGCTTTCCATGCTTTGCAGCTCGTGTTCGCCGGTCATTTGGAGCAGCAGGTATTTTGCATGAGCTTCGCCGTAAATGCGGCAAGGTCTGTTCCTGAGTTGCATTGTATGTGCGGTCATTGCAGCATCCTCCCGAAAATTTTCGATAAGCCCAGTATAGCAACCGAAAAATCATTTTGCAATTCGAAAAGCGTTCGCATTCGCAAGCAGTGTCTTCGTAAAAAAGCTGGCACCTGATTTGAAGTTGTGCGAGGCTTCCAGAGTGATGTATCAGCAGTTTTTGAACGATCATGCCGTAGCCCATAAGCGGCAGACGAACCGGGCACGTGGGATTTGAACAGGGCAGCGTTATTCAATACCGCTAAGCTCGCGGTACAGCGTGCGGGCATAGGAATCTGTCATGCCGCTGATATAGTCGGTGACCATCAGAAGCCGGAGGTACAAGTCAAAAGATTCCGTGCCGGTTCGGGTGTTTTGGTAATCCTGCTTGTAATTGCCGGAGAAGATGGCGAGAAGCTTTTTGTCGGCCTTGGAAGGTGCCTGTCCGTCGGTGCAGTATGCAGAGTCATAGTACAGCACGGCGGGAACAAAATGATCCAGCAGAAAATCGAGAATGACCTGTCCGGACAGCTCCAGTTTCAGGATACCGGGCGTATCGAAGGCAAATTTCCGCATGGCCCCTTTCAGAATGTCAATGGTGATGGCGTGATTGGTTCCTTCAAACAGATCACCGCAGTAGGTCCCGGCCATGATCTCTTTATATTTGCAGGAAAAACGGTAGATGGCTACATACATCAGCCACTGACGCGTTTGGGTGAGCCATTTTTTAAATGCAGCGCTGTCGTTTTCTGGGGTGTGGTCTGCACCGCGCTGCTTGGAAAGCTCTTGGATCTGCTCATCGGAGAAGTACTCAGGGCTTCTGTGGGAAACGATCTTTGAATGGTCATAAGAATTTGTGTAATATTCAATGAACTGGTCAAGGGTGAACAGGCCCTTTTTAAAGGCATCTTCCAGATCGGCAGTAGAGTATGCAATGTCGTCGGCTGCTTCCAGCAGGTAGGTCAGCGGATGGCGCACGATGCCTTTGTCGGGAGTGGCGGTCCCAACCGCTTCCGAGATCTGCTCAAAAGTCTCCTGTTCTGCAGCGAAGAAGCCGAGTTTGTGCTTTCGGATATCCGCACTGTCTTTATCAACGGAGCAGGAGTCGGTGGGGTATTTTACCAGCGTGCTGATGATCGCTTTGGACAGATTGAGGCTGGAACCGTGTTTTGCTTTCAGCAGGATCCGCAGCGCCTGTGCATTGCCCTCAAAATTTTCCAGATCAGCGATCATCTGCTCGGATAACCAGCTGCGAAGGGGCTGTCCTTTGTATTTTACATGGTCGAGGTTCTCTTTGAACCAGTCACCGATCACGGTCTCGCCGAAATGCCCGAAGGGCGGATTGCCGAGGTCGTGCAAAAGGCCGGCGCAGAGCAGGACGGATGCGATGGCTTCGGCATCCTCCGGCACGGCAATATCAGTTGGCTTGTACTGTGTTGTGTTTTTGGAGATCATGATGCCAAGCTGCCGGGCGATCGTGGAGACTTCGATCGAGTGCGTCAGGCGGGTTCGGATGAAATCACTCTTATCCAGAGGAAACACCTGCGTTTTATCCTGCAGCCTGCGGAATGCAGCGCTGGAAACGATCCGGCTGTAGTCCTTTTCAAATGCATTGATGGGATACTCCTTGAACGAATCGGGCTCAGGAGGTTCAGAAGAAAGTTTTTCAGTTGACAGCAATTTTGCCCATTCCATAATCAGTACACCTCGCTTTTGAAACGTCGTGATCAAAAATCTGCAAAAGGCATCGGCCTTCCATCACTGCCATTATACAAAAGAAACGCTGCTCCGGCAACAAAAAACGGATTCTCTGAAAAAAACACAAAAACTGCAGCTTGAACATGTGCAGAGTTCCAATTTATTTCGGGATCCGAAAAAAGGAAAGCGGAGTGTTATGCTGCGGTGTACTACTTCCGTCAGATGCACCCGAAATTGAATCAGACAAAAGCTTCCCTTTCCGTGGGCTGCGTGCCTGCGGGGCAGGAACGGCGGGGTATCAGCCAGATTGCACAAAACGCATTGCACAAAATTGAACAGCTTTTCAGGAAAAAATCTTGCTATTCCGCTTGCGCTCATGTATAATGGACTTAACTTGAAAGGTAGGATGTTTAAAAACACTCTGCCGTATGCTGCTGCAGATGACTTGAAAGGTGGAACATGGGATGTTGTATAAGAAAGCTTCTGAGATGAAACCCACTCCGATCCCCCATTGCATGGGCGGCGAGGGCACCGTGATGATGGAACGCCTGCTGGATGCGCCTGCCGAAATGCTGGGCAAGGGCCGCGCCTACGTGCGCCACACGCTGGCACCGGGCGTGACCATTGGCAGGCACACGCATGAGCACGAGATGGAAAGCATGGTCATCGTCTCCGGCCGCGCTGTCCACATCATCAACGGCGAGGAGCAGATCTTGGAGAAGGGCGACATCATTGCCGCCATGCCCGGCGACACCCACCAGATCGCCTGCCTGGGCGACGAGCCGCTGGTGCTGATCGCACAGGTGCTGTACGAATAAAGGAGGAGCTTCAGATGGAACAGATCCGCAGTGCCGATGTTCTGGCCAGTTTTCCACAGGTGGATGAGGAAAAACTGAACGCCGCCCTTGCCGCCGAAGCTGCCGCCAGCAACCGCAAGATCATTGTGCTGGACGACGACCCTACCGGCGTACAGACGGTACATGATATTTATGTTTATACAGATTGGACGGTAGAAAGCCTGCGCAAGGGCTTTGCTGCGCCGGAAAAGCTCTTCTTTATTCTGACCAACAGCCGCGGCTTTACCGTGGCCGAGACCACCAAGGCCCACCGCGAGATCGCGGAGAACACCGCCAAGGTGGCCCGCGAGTTCGGCATGGACTACCTTATCATCAGCCGCGGCGACTCCACCCTGCGCGGCCACTACCCGCTGGAGACCGATCTGCTGCGCGAGGTGACGGAGGCTGAGAACGGTTACAAAATGGATGGCGACATCCTGTGCCCCTACTTCCGCGAGGGCGGACGCTTTACACTGGACAACGTGCATTATGTGCGCTACGGCGCAGAGCTTGTGCCCTGCGGCCAGACCGAATTTGCCAAGGACGAGACCTTTGGCTACCACGCCAGCAACCTGTGCGAATACATTGAGGAAAAAACCGGCGGCAAAGTCCGTGCAGGAGACGTGACCTGCATCTCGCTGGAAAGCCTGCGCGCCATGGACTTTGACGGCATCGAGGCCCAGCTGCTGGCGGTGCACGATTACGGCCATGTGATCGTGAATGCAGTGGCGGACTGCGATGTGAAGGTGTTTGCAGTGGCACTGTACCGCGCCATGGCAAAGGGCCGTCACTTCACCATCCGCAGTGCGGCCGCACTGGTCAAGGCCATCGGCAATATTTCCGACCAGCCGCTGCTCACCCGGGAAAAGATGGTCACGCAGGAAAGCAAGGCAGGCGGCATCATCGTGGTGGGCAGCCACACCAAAAAGACCACTGCCCAGCTGGAAGAACTGAAAAAAGTACATGGCATCGAGTTTATTGAGATGGACAGCGACAAGGTGCTGGTGCCGGGCGAGCTGGAAAAGGAAGCAGCCGCCATCGTGGCCCACTGCTCACAGCAGATCGCAAAGGGCATCACCTGCTGCGTGTCCACAAAGCGCGTGGTGCTCACCCTGCCGGACGACACCCCGGAAGCAGCCCTCGTGCGCAGCGTTGCCATCAGCGATGCACTGCAAAGCTGCGTGGGCAGGCTGACCGCTTCCCCGACTTTTGTGGTGGCAAAGGGCGGCATCACCAGCAGCGACGTGGGCGTGAAGGCCCTGCGCGTAAAATGCGCCAAGGTGCTGGGCCAGATCCGGCCGGGCATCCCGGTATGGCAGACCGGTGCCGAAAGCCTGTTCCCCGGCACGCCGTACATCATCTTCCCGGGCAATGTGGGCGAAGTGCCCACTCTGCGGGAAGCGGTGGAAATTTTACTGGGCTGACACTCTGATGATTTAGAATGCCCTCCGCTTCGCTCTGGGCATATTCAGCGGAAAAATTATAATGATTGCAAAACAGCCAGACCGCGGTTGCGCAGCAATGAAAGCCCCAGTGGGGCTTTCAAGCGGCAGAACGTTCTTGCGGGAGCAAGATGGAGGGGCCTTGCCCCGACAAGTTCCGCGGGTCTGGCTGTTTTGCTTTTTACGAAGATAAGCTGCTTCTTGTGCAGCGGGTATTCGTGTGGGGCAGGTTTGTATGGCTTTTATAAAATGCATTGCCGCCGGATACGTTCTCTTTTGCGCGCCAAAAGAGAACCAGAAAGGACGGCGGTGCCCGCAGGGCATGAAAGCCCCAGTGGAACTTTTGAGCCGCAGACCGGGTTGCGAAGCAAATGCCACTACCTGTTACGACCCCTTCCCGTGAAAAAGCAAAGCCGGAATGACCGCAGTCATTCCGGCTTTGCAATATACAAAAATAATAATTCTGCTGTTTATGGCGCAGCGCACGCGGAGCCATTTTAAAGGAACGATCACTCTTTTTTGGCTTTCTTTTTCTTCTTTGCTGCCTTTTCCTCCGGCTTGTTCTTCATCAGCCTGCCGAGGGATGCGGCAGTGTATACGCAGAAGCAGCCCACCACCACGATCAGCACGACGGCGCTTGCGTCCAGCGCCACGGTGCCGGCGCGGACAGCGGCCAAATACAGTGCCAGCAGCACCACGCCGCCGCCCAGCCACAGGCTGCTGCTGTTCACCTGCTTTTGCCACTCCTGCTGCGGCGTGAGCGGATGCTGCTGCGCCTTGCCCTGACGGGCCTTCTTTTTCCAGATGTTATCACTTTGAAACGGATTCATGTTCCGGTGGCTCCTTCCCTGTCTTTTTCTTTAAGGGTATTATACGCCGCAAGATGGGATGATGTCTAGAAAGAAGTGAATTTTTCACCACTTGCATCCCACATTTGTGCAGAACGACCAAAACCGGTCCGAAATATCGGCTATTCGCCAATTTACTTTTTGCGGGCCGAAGAGTAATCTAATGGTAGGATGTAAAGACGGACAAGCTGTTGAGATTGAACTAAAGGTAGGATGTAGCAAAGAACCTTTGCTGCGGGCTTGTCCGGCACGAGAACGCGAAAAACAAAAGGAGGCTTTTCCGTTATGAAGGTAGGTCTGATCTATACCAGCACCACCCCGGAACTGATCGAACTGGTGGAGCAGGAAGTCAAAAAGCAGCTGGGCGATGATGTGGAGCTGTACAGCCTGCAGGACCCCAGCATTCTGGCAGATGTCCGCGCGGCAGGCTATGTGACCACTGCACCGGCAGCACGCCTGATCGGCATGTACATGAAGGCCGCTGAGGAAGGCGTGGATGCCATGCTGAACCTGTGCAGCAGCGTGGGCGAAGTTGCCGACAGTGTACAGGATGTGGCAAAGTACATTGGTGTGCCCATCGTCCGCGTGGACGAGGAGATGTGCCGCGAGGCCGTCCGCAAGGGCCAGCGCATCGGCGTTATGGCCACCCTGCCCACCACTCTGGAACCCACCAAGGGCACCATCCTGCGCATGGCCCGCGAGTGCAACAGACACGTGGAGCTGGTGGACTGTCTGGTGGACGGTGCATTCGGTCTGGATCAGGACCAGTTCAAGGCCCGCATGACCGAGATGGCCGGTACCATTGCCGACAAGGTGGATGTGATCGTGTTTGCACAGGGCAGCATGGCCTACTGCGAACAGTATATCGCCGATAAGTTTGGCAAGGTGGTTCTCAGCAGCCCCCGCTTTGGTGCAGCCGAGCTGAAAAAGGCGCTGGAAAAGAAGGGCACCATTTAAAAAAGGAACAAGAGCCGGAGCACGAGACCGGCTCAGGAGAAGATATTTTTTTGAAGGAGAATTCTTATGAAAAAGATGATTTCCCGTCGTGACTTCCTGAAGGTGGCTGGCATTTCCGCTGCTGCTCTGGGTCTGGCTGCCTGCGGCGGCTCCGGCACCAGCACTGCTGCTTCCACTGCCTCTACTGCAGCTTCCACCGGTTCTTCCGCTGCCGCTTCCGGCTCGGCTGTCACCCTGAAGCTGGGCTTCTCCACCAACGAAGAAGACCCCCGTGCAAAGGGCGCTAAGCAGTTTGCAGAAGAAGTTGCCGAAAAGACCGGCGGCGCTGTGGAAGTTCAGCTGTACCCCTCCGGCCAGCTGGGCGGCGATGCTGACCTGATCAACTCTATCGCTCTGGATTCCGGCACGGTGGATATCATCATCACCGACGCTTCCAACTTTGCCACCTACGATGCAAAGATGGGCATTTCCGCACTGCCGTTCCAGTTCGAGACCTTCGACGATGCATGGGCATTCATGGACAGCGACATCGAGGCTGCCGCCGAGGAAGGTCTGCTGAGCCAGAATATGCGTGTGCTGGCCCACTACTGCAACGGTTTCCGCTGCGTGACCAACTCCAAGGGCCCCATCAACAGCCCTGCCGATATGAACGGCCTGCTGATCCGCACCCCCGAGAACCCTGTCATCATGGCTACCATGACCGCTCTGGGTGCCAACCCCCAGCCGCTGAGCTTCTCTGAACTGTATCAGGCTCTGCAGCAGAAGACCTATGATGCACAGGAAAACCCCATCCCCGTTATCTACAACAATAACCTCTACGAGGTTCAGGAGTACCTGAGCATCACCAACCACATCTACTCCGGCATGTGCTTTACCATTGCCGAGAGCAGCTGGAACAAGCTGAGCGCTGACCAGCAGCAGATCGTTTCCGACGCTGCAAAGGCATCTGCCGATTACGACCGTGAGCTGAACGAGCAGCAGACCAACGACCTGGTCTCCGCTCTGGAAGAGAAGGGCATGAAGATCAACAGCCCGGAACTGGCTCCGTTTGCAGCTGCGACCGAAAAGGTCCTGACCGACAACGCTGATACCTACGGCGACCTGCTGGATCAGCTGAAGGCATGGAAAGAAGCCCGCTGAGATCACTGACCAGAAAACCTTGAAATAAAACCGAAGCAAAGGGACGAGGGGGCGTGCCCTTCGTCCCTTTGCATTTTATCTGAATCGCACTTGAAAAGGAGTTTGTACTGTGAAAAAACTGCAAACCACTCTGGACAAGATCACCACCCTCATTTCCGCCATTCTCTGCGCAGCTATGATGGTAATTCTGTTCGCAAACGTTGTGCTGCGCCTGATCCCCGGCATCGGCGGCTTCAAGTGGTACATGGAGAGCAGCCAGTATCTGAACGTCTGGTCCATGCTCATTGCCTGCATCGGCATCAACGCCATGGGCACCAACCTCCGCGTGGAAGTGGTGGACGCTGTTCTCGGTAAGACCCCGCTGGGCAAAAAGATCGTTGTCATCATCCGTGATGTGTTCATCATCCTGTTCTACGTCATGGTCACCTACGGCGGCTACCAGCTGTGCACCCGCGCAAAGCAGGCCGTTTCCACCATGCCGCAGTTCACCATGGGTCAGGTGTACACCATCTTCCCCATTGCCGGTGTGCTGTGCATCCTGTCCGCCGTTCTCAACCTGATCGTTGAACTGACCGCAAAACCGGAAGGGGGCAAATCCAAATGATCGCATGGCTGCTGATCTCATTCTTCGTTCTGCTGTTTCTGGGCGTGCCCATCGCCATGAGTCTGGGCCTGTCCGCCATGGGCGGCATCCTGTTCCTGGGCGGCGGCAGCACCGTCACCATTGCCCAGCGCATGTTTGAGGGCATGAACAGCTTTGCACTGCTGGCCATCCCTCTGTACACCTTTGCCGGCTTCACCATGTCCAAGGGCGGTATTTCCAAGCGCCTGATGGACTTCTGCTACTCCATTGTCGGCCACATCTACGGCGGTCTGGCTCACGTGAACGTGCTTTCCAGCATGATCTTTGCGGGCATCTCGGGTTCCGCTGTTGCCGATACCGCAGGCGTTTCCGGTATGTTCATGCCGGAAATGGTGCGCAAGGGCTACTCCAAGAACTTTACCGTTGCCGTTACCGCCATTTCCTCCACCATCGGCATCATCATTCCTCCGTCCATCCCCATGGTGGTCATTGCCGGTATCTGCGGCATTTCCACCGGTAAGCTGTTCCTCGGCGGCATCATCCCCGGTGTCCTGTGCGGTCTGGCACAGATGATCGTCAGCTATTTCATGGCCAAGAAGGAAGGCGTGCCCAAGGAGCCGGGCCACTTCACCATCGGCCCCGTGCTGCATGGCCTGTGGGAGAGCTGGCCCGCCCTGCTCATGCCCATCATCATCGTGGGCACCATCACCATGGGCATCGTCAGCCCCACCGAGGCAGGCGTGATCGCTGTTGTTTACGGTCTGTTTGCCGGCGGCATCATCTACCGCGAACTCAAGTGGGAGGACATCAAGTTTGCCTTTGCAGAGACCGTCCGCACCAGCGGCCGTATCTTCATCGTTATCGGCGCTGCAAAGCTGTACACCGTCATGCTGACCACTGCGGGCTTTGATAAGTGGGTGGCCAAGACCATGCTGGGCTTCTCCACCAATCCCACGGTCATTCTCATCATGATCCTGCTGATCTTCTTCATCGTCACCATGTTCATGGAGTCCATCGCAACGCTGACCCTGTTCATGCCCATCCTGTATCCCATTGCTCTGGGTGTGGGCATCGACCCCATCGTGCTCAGCGTCCTGATCACCGTGGTCATCGGTGTTGGTCTGGTCACTCCTCCGGTGGGCATGTGTATTTACGTTGCCTGCGATCTGATGGATGTTACGGTCGGCGAGGTGTTCCCCACATTGGTGCCGTTTATTGCAGCTACCTTCGTCTGCATTGCGCTGATGGTCGCCTTCCCCCAGCTGATCCTGCTGCCCACCTATTTGATGGCGTAACCGTTGCGTCCGCTTTTCAGATATGGTAAAATAGTGGCGGAAATTCAACGTGTGATGTTTGGAGGCTTTCTGCCCCGGAACGTTCCACGCTGAACGACCCCGAATATCCACAAAACCGGATTTGGAGGCGGAACTATGTCAATGGAACATCCTGAAAAACAGAAGAATGCGGTAAAGTCTGTAGTCGATCAGGTCATGGATGGGATCATCTCCCAGATCATCGACGGCACCCTGCATCCGGGCGACAAGCTGCCTACCGAAATGGAACTGTGCAAGCAGTTCGGCGCGGGCCGCAACTCGGTGCGGGAAGCTGTGAAAAAGCTGCAGGCCTACGGCATCCTGTACATCAAGCGTGCCGACGGCACCTTTGTGAGCGAAAACTACAACCAGAAAATGCTGGACCCGATGCTGTACAGCATCATCCTGCAGAAGAACAGCTGGCAGGAATTTGTGGAGCTGCGCTCCGTAATTGATATCGGTACGCTGAATATTATCATTCAGCGCAAGGATATCGCATCCTTTCTGCCGGACCTGTACCGCACCTTCGGCGAGCTTTCTGCCGAAATGCACTCGCCGGAGCCTTCGGTGGATAAGGTGCTGGAGCTGGACAGCCGGTTCCACACCCAGATCGCCAATGCGGCCCAGAACCCCATGCTGGCCACCATCACCGAGTACATCACCCGGCTGACGCTGCCCAGCCGTCTGGAGACCACCCGCAAGGTGCTTGCCAAGGGCGAAGCGGAGATCGAGCGGTTCGTAGAGCTGCACCGCCAGCTGCTCAGCGTGATCGAGCGCAGGCAGGTGGACGAGATCGCCGCTACAGTGCAGGATCACTACATCTTCTGGAAGAAGTAAGCATACAGGCCTCCTGCCTGCCGTAAAAGGCGGGCTGGGGACTGTGAGTTTACAAGATGGGATGTTTGTGCTAAAATAACGTTAGCATCCTGTGTTAAGCTTCTCCAATGCGACATGCAAGGAGTGTTCATCCAATGAAAAAAATCATGATCTCCGTGGCCCCCGTTGCGGCCACAGACATTCTCATCAATCCGCGGGCCATTGCCCGGGATGTGTATGAGTGCTACAAAAACGGCGCGTCCATGGTGCATCTGCACTGCCGCGACCTGAACGGCAACCTCACCCCGGATCTGAGCCTGCTGGAAGAAACGGTGGCCTACATCCGCGAGATGTGCGACATCGTGGTGGAGATCTCCACCGGCGGCGTGTCCAACCTGACCATTGAGGAACGTGTGCAGCCTTGCTACCCCTTCTGGGTGGAAGCCAACAGCCTGAATGTCGGCTCGGTGAATCTGGGCACCTCGGTGTACCAGAACCCCATCAAGGATGTGGAGTACTGCGTCAAGACCATCATGGACAACAAGAAGATCCCGGAGACCGAGGTCTTTGAGCTGGGCATGATCAACACCGTGCGGGAACTGAACGACAAGTTCCACTTTGTAAAACCCATCCTGTTTGCACTGGTGTTCGGCCATGGCGGCGAGATGCCTGCCACGGTGCCGGCCCTGCGCCACATGATCCAGGCGCTGGAAGAGAACTTCCCCAATGGCGACTACCTGTGGGGCTACACGCAGGCCCACCGCGAGGACTGGGAAATGGTCAAGACTGCGCTGGATATGGGCGCTTCCACCGTGCGCATCGGCTTTGAGGATTCGGACATGATCGCGCCGGGTGTCCATGTGGACAACAACGCAGCGCTGATCGCAAAGGTGTCGGACATCGTAAAGTCCAAGGGCATGATGCCCATGACTCCCGACGAGGTGCGCGCCATGCTCAAGATCCCGCCGCTGCGCCGTTAAAAAGGAGGAAAGAAACGTATGGTGATTCAAGGCGTTGCTTACCTCTCAGACTTTGAGGCAAAAAAAGCCATCATGGAAATGGCCCGTCGGCTGGAAGCCAAGGGCTGGCTGGTGGCCGGTGACGGCAGCATGAGCGTCCGTGTCGGCCCGCAGGCCGTGTGGGTGACCGTTGCCGGTGCCGACAAGGCCGCGCTCACGCAGGATATGCTGGTGCGCGTGGATATGAATGGCAAGGCGATGCTCAGCGCAAAGCCCAAGCCCCTGCCCGAAGACCTGCCCATCCATCTGAAGATCTATCAGGAAAACGAGAACGCCCAGTGCGTGATGCACACCTATCCGGCCTGCGCGGCTGTGATGGGGATGCAGGGCCAGACCGTGCAGCCTGCAGCGTTCAGCCCCGCAGTGCGGGCGCTGGGACGGGTGCAGCTGCTGCCCGCCCAGAACGTGGACGCACAGGCACAGGCTGTCAGCCTGTTGTGCCGCACCGATAAGGCTGTTCTGCTGGAAAATGACGGCTGCCTGACCTGGGGCAAGACCCCGGCAGATGCGGCCCATCTGGTGGAAGCACTGGATTACTACGCAGCCGTCACCGCAAAGCTGGGCTGCGCAGGCTGCTCCAAATGCGGCAGCTGCGGCGGTCACTGCACCGGCTGCAGCAAGTGCGGCGCACCTGCCGTGCAGCCCATGGCTCAGCCCGCTGCACAGCCTGTGGCAATGGCAGTACCCGCCGCACAGCCTGCCCAGCCGGTGAGCCTGCCGGGCGTTACCGGGCTGATCCAGCCGGGCATGGCGCTGCCCACCCTGCCCAAACAGCAGGCGGCTCCTGCCCCTGCCCCGGTGCCTGCCGCACAGCCTGCGGCAGTCCCTGCAATGGAAGCGGCCCCGGCCGCACCGAAGTCCGCAAATGCCCGCGATGCCGCAATGGCCGAGGTCATCCGCCGGACGCTGAAGAGCTTTCAATAACAAAAAGTTTCGTTTGATCCAACGGATATGACCTTTACGGAAAGGAACGAAAACCATGGATATCAGTTCGCAGGAAATTGAAGCGATCGTCAAGCAGGTGCTTGCCGGTATGGGCGGTGCACAGACAAGCGCCGCCCCTGCAGCCTATACCGCTGCACCCGGCGGTGCAGCAGGCGACCGCGGCGTGTTCGAGAACGTAGACGATGCAGTGGAAGCTGCATGGAAAGCCCAGCGCGACTGGGCGGCAAACTACAAGATCGAGGACCGCCAGCGCATCATTGAAGCCATCCGCCGCTGTGCCCGCGCACATGTGGAGGAGTGGTGCCACAAGATCGTGGAAGAGACCGGCATGGGCCGCTATGAGGACAAGGTGGAAAAACATCTGGCCGTCATCAACAAGACCCCCGGCCCCGAATGCCTGACCACCGAAGCCAAGAGCGGTGACGCGGGCCTGATGCTGGAAGAGTACGCACCCTTTGGTGTGATCTGCTCCATCACCCCCACCACCAACCCTACCGAGACCATCATTAACAACACCATCAGCATGATCGCAGGCGGCAACACCGTGGTGTTCAACGTGCACCCCCGCGCAAAGCGGGTGTCTGCCGACTGCCTGCAGGCGCTGAATACCGCCATCATCGAGGCGGGCGGCCCTGCAAACCTCATTACCATGACCCGTGAGCCGACCATGGAGAATGTGGACAAGATGGCCGCAAACCCCAAGATCCGCCTGATGGCAGGCACCGGCGGCATGGGCATGGTGAACGCCCTGCTGCGCAGCGGCAAAAAGTGCATCGGTGCCGGTGCAGGCAACCCGCCCGTCATCGTGGACGAGACCGCAGACATCGAGCTGGCAGGCCGCAAGATCTACGAGGGCGCTTCGTTCGATAACAACATCCTCTGCTTTGCAGAGAAGGAAGTGTTCGCCGTGAACACCGCCTACGACGGCCTGCTGCACGAGCTGCAGAAGCAGGGTGCCTACCTGCTGAACAAGGCCCAGACCGAACAGCTGGTGAACATCGTGCTGCAGCCCAAGAAGGGCGGCGGCCACGAGGTGAACAAAAAGTGGGTGGGCAAGGATGCCGCCCGCATTCTGGAGACCATCGGCGTGCATGTGCCGGATACTTGCCGCCTTGCCATCTGCGAGGTGCCTGCCGACCATCCGTTCGTTCTGGTGGAGCAGATGATGCCGGTGCTGCCCATCGTGCGCTGCCAGAGCTTTGAACAGGCTGTGGAAGATGCCGTGGTGGCCGAGCACGGCAACCGCCACACTGCTTCCATCTTCTCCAAGGATGTGGACCACATGACCCGCTTTGCCCGGGTCATTGAGACCACCATCTACGTAAAGAACAGCGCCACCAAGGCCGGTGTTGGCATTGGCGGCGAGGGCCACTGCACCATGACCATTGCCGGCCCCACCGGCGAGGGCATCACCTGCGCAAAGAGCTTCTGCCGCCGCCGCCGCTGCATGCTGGCCGAGGGCGGGCTGCGCATCATCTGAGTTTTTGAAGGACGAAACCATCACATACAATTTTTTCAGTGTTCTGACAGGAGGAACAACTTATGAAAGCTCTGGGTTTTATCGAGACGAAGGGTCTGGTTGGCAACATCGACGCTACCGATGCAATGCTGAAGGCTGCTGACGTTGAGTTCATTGGTTCCGACACCATCGGTGCCGGTCTGACCACCGTGATCGTTACCGGCGAGGTGGGCGCTGTCAAGGCTGCTACCGAGGCTGGCGAAGAGGCTGCTTCCCGCGTGGGTGAGCTGTTCTGCGTCAACGTCATTGCACGCCCCCACGCAGATCTGGCCCGCATCATGCCTGCCAAGGGCCCTGCGACCGGCAAGTCCGGCCTGCCCGCAGGCGAGCAGGTGCCGCTGGATGCCGCTCTGGGCATGATCGAGACCAACGGCCTGACCGCTTCCATCGAGGCGGCCGATGCCATGCTGAAGAGCGCAGATGTCTCTCTGGTGGGTCAGGAGAAGATCGGCGCAGGCCTTGTTACCGTGTTCGTGCAGGGCGACGTTGGCGCTGTGAAGGCTGCTGTTGAGGCAGGCCAGACCGCTGCTTCCCGCATTGGCGAAGTGGTCAGCGCACTGGTCATTCCCCGCCCGCACGCAAGCGTGTCCGAGTGCATGCCTGAGCTGCGCTGAGAACTGCGCTGACGCTGCATAAGAAAGGAGCGCTGTGCCTTGGTTTACCATGACATCAGTCAGGAACAGCTGCTGCTCCTGATCACGCAGGCCGTGCAGGCAGAGCTGCAAAAGCGCAGCCGTCAGGTGCCGGTAGGCATCTCGGTGCGGCACATTCACCTTACCCGCGATGATGTGGACAAGCTGTTCGGCTATGGCTACCAGCTCACCCCCAAAAAGGCGCTGAGCCAGCCCGGCCAGTTTGCCTGCGAGGAATGTCTGGACATCATCGGCCCCAAGGGCGAACTGAAGCATGTCCGCATCCTTGGCCCGGAGCGCAGTTCCACTCAGATCGAGCTGGCGCAGACCGACTGCCGCAACATCGGCATCAAAGCGCCGGTGCGTTCCAGCGGTGATACAAAGGGTACGCCGGGCGTGACCCTGCGCGGCCCCAATGGCACCCTGACCGTGCCGGAGGGTGTGATGATCGCCGACCGCCACATCCATATGACCCCTGCACAGGCAGCGGCCTTCGGCCTTGCCGACGGCGACCGCGTGCAGGTAAAGATCGACGGCCCCAAGCCGGGCGTGATGGGCGGGGTGCTGATCCGCGCAAACGACAAATGTGCACTGGATTTTCACATCGACACGGACGATGGCAATGCCTTCCTGCTCAAGCAGGGACAGCTGGTCACCGTACTGGGCAAAGAGGAGTAAGCTATGATTTTAGGGATCGTCAAGGGGACCGTTGTCGCCACCCGCAAAATGCCGGAGCTTGTAGGCTATAAGTTCCTGCTGGTGGAGCCGGTGTTCGGCTCCAAAAAGGATACCATCGTGGCGGGCGACAACATCGGCGCGGGTGTAGGCGAGATGGTTCTGGTCACCACCGACGAAACCACCCAGCATGGTCTGGACCATCCGTCGCCCATTGATGCTTTCATCGTGGGCATCGTGGACAATCCTCCCACCCTGAGTAAGTAACACCCTGCAAGTTTTGCCGCAGAGAGGGGCTTCCTCCCGGCGGGATCGTGAGGCTTAAACAATGAAAATTATTATCATCGGCAGCATTGCCGCCGGGGTTTCGGCCGCCGCCAGACTTGCCGCCGCCCAGCGCGGAGCGCAGATCACCGTCTACGAAAAAGGCGGCTTCTACTCCTGCGGCACCGGCGGCCTGCCCCATTACCTGTGCGAGGATCTGGACAGCCTGAACAAGGCCATTCAGGCCAAGGAGACTGAGCTGAACGCGCAGGGCATCACCGCACATCTGCGCCATGAGGTGCGCGGCATCGACGCAGCCGCCCGCAAGGTGACGGTATGTGATCTTGCCACCGGACGCGTGTTTGAAGACCACTACGACAAGCTGGTGCTGGCCACCGGTTCTTCCAACCGTGTGCCGCAGGTGCCCGGCAGTGACCGCGTGGGCGTGCAGACCCTCAAGACCGTGGAAGATCTGATCTTCCTCAAGGAGTTCGTCCGCACCCCCTATGTGCGGGACATCGTGATCCTGGGCGGCAGCTGGGCCGGTTTGGAGATCGCAAAGTCCTTCCTCAAGCTGGGCCGCAATGTGCGTATCATTGAAAAAGAGCAGCAGCTTTTGCCCCAGTTTGACCCTGAGGTGAGCAAGCTGATCCAGAAGGAGCTGGAAGCGCAGGGCGTGCAGTTCAATCTGGGCGAGCAGGTGCGCTCCTTCCCGGGCCGCACCTTCGTGGAGCAGGTGCAGACCAACCGCGGCACCTACCCCTGTGACCTTTGCGTGGTAGCCATCGGCGTTACCCCCAACACCGGCCTGCTGGCCGGTACCGGGGCGCAGCTGGCACCCAATGGCGCTGTGCTGATTGGTGCCGACCTTGCCACCAGTGTGCCCAATCTCTATGCCGTGGGCGACTGCGCGGCCTGCCGCGACGGCTCTCTGCGCACCAGCAGCCTGAAGGTGGCGGATCTGGAGATCGCCCGCACCGGCCTGACCGAGACCGAGGCCCGCAAGGCCGGTCTGCGGGTCAAGAGTGCAATGGCCACCGGCACCGACCGTCCGGGCATCTGCCCGAACCCCCACCGCATCACCATCAAGCTGGTGTATGAGGCCAATACCCGTCAGGTGCTGGGTGCGCAGGCATGGGGAGAAAAGAATGTTTCGGCCCGCATCAACGCCATTGCCGTTGCCATCCGCGCCGGCATGACCGTGGAAGCACTGGGTCAGGTGGATTTCGTCTATTCCTCCTCGTCCTGTTCCATTTGGGACCCGGTGCAGATCGTCTGCGGTCAGGCACAGTAAGCGGAGGGTGAACACATGGCAGAACGCATCAACGCCGTCAAGACCAGCTTTTTTGGCAAGGGTGCCATCCGTCTTCTGGGACCGGAGCTTCAGAAGATGGGCATCCGCCGTGCTTTGCTGGTGACGGACCGCTTTCTCTATGATTCCGGTGCCGCTGCCCGGGTCGGTCAGGTACTGTCCGATGCCGGTGTGGAGTACGCCGTGTACTACAATGTGCAGCCCAACCCCACCGTACAGGTGGTGAACGACTGCATTGCCGCAGCCCGCACCCTGCAGGTGCAGCTGCTGGTGGCTCTGGGCGGCGGCAGCGCCATCGATACCGCTAAGGCAGCCAGCATCGTGGTGGCCTGCGGCGGTACCGTGGAACAGTACGAGGGCGAGAACAAGTCCTCCAAGCCCGGCCTGCCCATCGTGGCGGTGAACACCACCGCCGGTACCGGCAGCGAGTGCACCTCCTTCTACATCGTCACTGACCCTGTCCGCCACAGCAAAATGGCCATGGTGGACCCCAACTGCATGGTCAGCATTGCGGTGAACGACACCGACTTCATGTCCTCCATGCCGCCCAAGCTCACCGCAGCCACCGGCATGGACGCGCTGACCCACGCCATCGAGGCGGCGCTTTCCAAAAACGCCAACCCGCTCACGGACAAGGATGCCTACTGGGCCATGCAGGCGATCGTGCAGAACCTGCCCCGGGCCGTTGCCAACGGTCAGGATGAAGCCGCCCGCACCATGATGGCCTACGCCGAAAATGTGGCAGGCATGGCTTTCTCCAACGCGGGCCTTGGCATGGTGCATGCGATGGCACACGCGCTGGGCGGACACTACAACCTGCCCCACGGTGTGTGCAATGCGGTGCTGCTGCCCTACGTGCTGGCCTTCAACAGCCGCAGCCCGGTGTGCCGGGAGCGGTTCATGACCATTGCCGCTGCCATGGGCCTGCAGGGCACTTTTACCCCGGACACTGCCGCACCGGCAGTGATCCAGTTTGTCCGTCAGCTCAGTGCAGGGGTGGGCATCCCCGCCAATCTTGCGCAGCTGAACAAGGTGGACCCCACCGATTTTGCCGCGCTGGCAGAGCTTGCGCTGCACGACACCTGCATGTCTACCAACCAGATCACCCCCACCCGCGACGAGGTGGTGGCGGTGTATACCGCCGCATTCCGCGGATGAACTTTGAGACCTCCTCCATTTTCTCCATACCCAAACAAAGCCGCCGCTCTCCCTCTGCAAGGGAATGCGGCGGCTTTGTGCTGTAAAAAGGGGTGGTGGGATTGTTTTTAAAGAGGATTCTGTTATAATAAAATGAAAATGCGGTGCAGAAGTAAGAGGAGAAAACGATGGAAACAAGTGAAAAACAGGCGTACATGCTTATGGCACATCAGTGCAATGAGATGTTTTGGACTTTGCTTCGGATGCTGGATGCACCGTGGAATGATATTTTCATCCATATGGACAGCAAGAATGAAAACTACCAGCCAGAAACCGTTGAACGATATGTAAAATATGCCAAGGTTTTTCACGCACAGAGAACGAGCGCTGTTTGGGGTGGTATTACTTTAGTAAAGGCAGAGTTTGTATTGCTCAAGGCAGCGGTAGATCATGGCCCATACCAGCATTACCACCTGATCTCCGGTGTGGATCTGCCCATTCAAACACAAGAAGATATCCGTGCATTTTTTGAGGCAAACCCGGACGTGGAATTTGTTCATTTCGACCCGCACCCATTCAGCCCGTTCAATGATGAGCGCGTTTATTACCGGCACTTTTTTCAGAATATCGATCTGCGCCGCCATCCGGTGCTCGGCGTGATCAATGGAATCCTGCTGTCGGGCCAGAAGCTGCTGAGAATAAAGCGCAATCAGGACGTTCACTTCACAAAGGGCAGTCAATGGTTCAGCTGCACGGATGGCTTTGCACGGTATCTGCTGACAAAAGAAGAGTGGATCCTGCAGGTGCTGGACAAGACCTTTTGCTCGGACGAGTTCTTTGTGCAGACACTGATCGTGCAGTCGCCGTATCAGGATAAGATCTATCAGGGGCCGGGTGATACCAGTGCCCGTGCCATCGATTGGGACCGAGGCAATCCGTGGGTCTGGAAATACGCTGATCTGGAACAGCTGAAAGCATCGCCCTGCATGTTTGCCAGAAAATTTGATATCGAAAAAGAACCGGAGCTTGTGCATGAAATAGAACGCCTGTATGCACCTCATATATAAAAACAGTGCCGGACAGTTTTCAGGCTGTCCGGCACTGTTTTTTACGGTTCATTCTTTTTCGCCAGATCCTTGGTGTACAGGGCACGGGTGGCGTTGAGCACAGCCAGCACCATCACGCCCACATCGGCAAAGATGGCGGTCCACATGCTGGCCATGCCGATCGCGCCCAGCACAAGGCAGGCAAACTTGATGGCCAGTGCAAACACGATGTTCTGGTACACGATGCGTAATGTGCGGCGGGCAATGCGCATGGCCAGTGCGATCTTGGCGGGGTCGTCGTCCATCAGCACCACGTCAGCGGCCTCAATGGCAGCGTCAGAGCCAAGAGCGCCCATTGCAATGCCCACATCGGCACGGGACAGCACCGGGGCATCGTTGATGCCGTCGCCCACAAAGGCAAGGTTCTCTTTGGGCCGCTTTGCGGCGAGCAGCGTTTCGATCTGGTCTACCTTGTCGCCCGGCAGCAGGCCCGCATGGTATTCATCCAGCCCAAGCTCTGCGGAAACGGCCTTTGCAACCGGCTCGGCATCGCCGGTCAGCATCACGGTCTTGCGCACACCGGCATCCTTCAGGCCCCGGATGGCCTGTGCGCTGTGGGGCTTCACCACATCGGCGATCAGCAGATAACCGGCGTACATGCCCTCGATGGCCACATGCACGATGGTGCCGGTCCCGCTGACGGCGGGAGCCTTCAGGCCCAGCTTTTCCATCAGGCGGGCGTTGCCGGCAGCAACGGTCCTGCCGTCCACCTTGGCGGTCACGCCGTGGCCGCCCAGCTCCTGCACATCGGTGACACGGTTCGGATCGATCTCCCTGCCGTAAGCGGCCTTGATGCTGAGGGAGATGGGGTGCTTGGACCAGCTCTCGGCCAGCGCGGCAGCTTCCACCAGCTGCTCCTCGCTGGTGCCCTCTGCGGGGTGGATGCCGGTCACTTTAAAGGTGCCCTGGGTCAGGGTGCCGGTCTTGTCGAACACAACGATGCCGGTGCGGGCCAGCTCTTCCAGATAGGTGGAACCCTTGACCAGAATGCCGCAGGCAGATGCACCGCCGATGCCGCCGAAGAAGCTCAGGGGAATGCTGATGACCAGTGCGCAGGGGCAGCTGATAACAAGGAAGGTCAGGGCACGGTAGACCCAGTCACCAAAGCGGGCGGGCTGGCCCATGAGCAGCAGCACGATGGGCGGGATAAAGGCCAGAGCCAGTGCGCCATAGCACACGGCGGGGGTGTACACGCGGGCAAAACGGGTGATGAAGTTCTCGGCGCGGGCCTTCTTCATGCTGGAATTTTCCACCAGATCGAGAATTTTGGAAACGGTGGATTCACCGAATTCCTTGGTGGTCTTTACCTTCAGCAGGCCGGTCATGTTCACGCAGCCGCTGATGACCTCATCGCCGGTCTGCACATCGCGGGGCAGGCTCTCGCCGGTCAGGGCGGCGGTGTTCAGGGCAGAAGCGCCCTCCACGATCACGCCGTCGATGGGCACGCGCTCACCGGGCTGAACCACGATCACGGTGCCGATCTCCACATCGTCCGGGTCCACCTGCTCCAACCTGCCGTCCTCGCCCTCAATGTTGGCGTAGTCCGGGCGGATGTCCATCAGGCTGGAAATGCTCTGCCGGCTCTTGCCCACGGCCACGCTCTGGAACAGCTCGCCGATCTGGTAGAAGATGATAACGGCACAGCCCTCCACGTAGTCGCCCAGTGCAAATGCACCCACGGTGGCAACGGCCATCAGGAAGCACTCGTCAAAGGGCTGGCGGTTCTTGATGCCAAGCAGTGCCTTGCGCAGCACGTCCCAGCCGACCACCAGATACGGGATGCAGTACAGTACCAGCTCCACCGGCGTGGGGAACTGGGGCAAAAGCTTGAGGATGAGCACCAAAATCAGCGCAATGATGATGCGCTGCAGGTTCTTTTTCTGCTTTTTGTTCATACAAAACGCTCCTTTTTGCGGGATCCATGGGCCGCATCACGCTGCGGCGGGCGGGGATTTCAACAACTTTTCCCCATAAAAATGGATATTCCACGGTTTTACCCGTGTTTTCCACACAGTTTTTCAGGCGTAAAAGCGCTTTTCCACGTTTATTTTACGCCTTTTCCGCAAATGGTGTTGAAAACTGAGTGGAAACTGTTGAAAACTGTCTGATTTTTCAACAGAAAAAGTTATTGCACAACACAATTGCACACAAAGTAAAAAGCATCTGCACATTCGTTTGAGCTCTCAGAAAATCTACGAATTCTTGCTGCAGATGCTTTTTTCTTTAGCGGGCTCGCCCTCTCAGTCAAATCCTTTGGATTTGCCACCTCTCCCTTTGGGAGAGGTGTCACCGTAGGTGACGGAGAGGGCGAGGCTGTTGATCGTGTGCAGCAACCTGACGCGCATCAGATGTCAAAGATCTCGCAGTCGTCCTCCACCTTCTTGCAGGCGGCCAGAACGTTCACCATGGTGTCGTGGAGGTCTGCACCTTCAGAGAACTCCACCTTCATCTTCTGGGTCATAAAGCTGACGGTAGCATTTGCCACGCCTGCAACGGTGTTGGCAGCGTCTTCCATCTTCTGAGCGCAGTTTGCGCAGTCCACTTCGATCTTGTAGCTCTTCTTCATAAGTAATACCAGCCTTTCGTTATTCTTCGATATGATCCATCCCCATGGAGAGGATGCTGCGCACATGGTCATCGTCCAGTGCGTAGTAAACGGTTTTGCCCTCGCGCCGGAACCGCACGAGCTTGGAATCCTTGAGCACCCGCAGCTGATGGCTCACCGCCGACTGGCTCAGCTGCACGGCGTTTGCAATGTCCTGCACGCACAGCTCGTTGTCGTGCAGTGCATACAGGATCTTGATGCGGGTGGAGTCGCCGAACACCCGGAACAGGTCGGCCAACTCGTACAGCACCTCGTCGTCCGGCATATCCAAGGCTTCCGGCTGCGGCGCGGGCATTGCTTCCTTTATTTCCGCCATGTTGACATCTCCCTTCGTTGTGGATTCACATGAACGCTTGTTCATGTGTTCATAGTAGCACGCGGAATGCTCCTTGTCAAGGCTTTTTTAAAGATTTTCAGCGTCTGCTCTAAATTGATGAAATTTGCCTTAAAACGCAGAAAATTTGCGTTTTTGAATCGCAATAAGGATGCGGATTGGAGGGAAAGGCGAAAACAAAAAAGAGGTCGCCGCATGGTCAGTGTCCTCGCCTTTTCCGTCACCTTCGGTGCCACCTCTCCCAAAGAGAGAGGACTTGGCAGCCCGTTTGCGCAAAAAGAAAAAGAGAAATTCACAAAAAAGTGCAAAATAGGGTGCGTTCTGGTGCAAAATGTGGTATCTTATAAAGGTGTTCAAAAATAAAATGCGCCATACGGCGCGCAAAAGGAGAGGAAAGTATATGACATTGGAAACCGGTATCCGCGGGGAACAGAGCGTGCTCGTCACCGCAGCCAATACCGCAAAGACCATGGGCAGCGGCACGCTGGATGTGTTTGCCACCCCGGCACTGGTGGCGCTGGCGGAAAAGACCTGCTGGATGAGCGTGGCCGATGCGCTGGACGAGGGCAGCGGCTCGGTGGGCACAAAGCTTGAGCTGGAGCACACTGCCCCCACCCCTGTGGGCATGACCGTTATCTGCGAGAGCGAGCTGGTGGCTGTGGAAGGCCGCAAGCTCACCTTCAAGGTGGCCCTGCACGACGAAAAAGGCCCTGTAGGCGGCGGCACCCACGAGCGCTTTGTGGTGAACGACGCAAAGTTCGCCGCCAAGGCGGAGGCAAAGAAGGGCTAAAAGGCAAACGGGCTCGCCCTCTCAGTCACCTTCGGTGCCAGCTCTCCCAAGGGGAGAGCCCTTGGCAAAACTGGGAACTTTACCGTACTGCCAAAGGCTCCCACTTTGAGGAAAGACTTCCCCCGGCCGGGACAGATTCTCCCCGGCCGGGGAGAAATGTCACCGTAGGTGACAAAGAGGGGAACGGATGCCGCATAAGCGGCAAAAGGGGGAATCTGTCGAGCGTATGCGAGACTGAGAGGGCGAGGACGCTGACCGAAGAAAACTATTCTTCATCCGTTTGCTCTGTTTGCTCCAATCGTATCGGCGGCGGGTCAGCTTCCAGCAGGTGCTGCTCGGCACGCTTCTGCGCGTCCTGCAAGAGCTGGGCGGCCTGCACGCTGGCCCGGAACAGCTCAAAATACATCGCTTTATAGTCCGGCGCGGCGCACACCTCCCTTTGCATTCGATGGGGATAGTTTTTCCTGCGCAAAGAGGGGTATGCATCCCCGGAAATTTGAAAAAAGAGGAATCCGTTATGAAAAATAAGAACCTTTCATGGTTCGCAGCTCTGCTGGTGTTTGCCCTGCTGCTGTGGTGCACAGCGGCAACGCCCGGCAAGATCGCGGACCCGTCCACCTATACCTGTGCGGTGTACAGCACCATCTTTTCGCTGCTGCCGCCGGTGATCGCCATTGTGCTGGCGCTGAACACCAAGGAGGTGTACACCTCCCTGCTGGTGGGCATCGCATCCGGTGCGCTGCTGTATGCCAACGGCAATCTGGAGCTGGCCATCAACACCCTGTTCTTCAATGAGGACGGCGGCATGGTGGCCAAGCTTTCGGACAGCAGCAACGTGGGCATTTTGGTGTTCCTTGTCATGCTGGGCATCCTTGTGGCCCTGATGAACAAGGCCGGCGGCTCTGCCGCCTTTGGCCGCTGGGCCTCCACCCACATCCACTCCCGGGCCGGTGCGCAGTTTGCCACCCTGCTGCTGGGCGTGATGATCTTTGTGGACGACTACTTCAACTGCCTGACCGTGGGCTCTGTCATGCGCCCCGTCACCGACCGGCAGAAGGTGTCCCGCGCAAAGCTGGCCTACCTGATCGATGCCACCGCAGCACCCGTGTGCATCATTGCGCCGGTGTCCAGCTGGGCAGCTGCGGTCACTTCCAGCGTGCCCGAAGGCTCCGGCATCAATGGCTTTACCATGTTCCTGCGCACCATTCCTTATAACTATTATGCCCTGCTCACCATTGTGATGAGCCTGTTCCTCATCTTCACCGGCACGGACTTCGGCTCCATGAAGCTCAACGAGGATAACGCCAAAAACGGCGACCTGTTTACCACCGCCGACCGTCCCTACGGCAACGATGTGGACGATGGCACCGATACCTGCGGCCATGTTGCAGACCTGATCGCCCCGGTGCTGGTGCTGATCGCGGCCTGCATCTTCGGCATGATCTACACCGGCGGCTTCTTTGAGGGCGTGGACTTCGTTACCGCCTTTGCGGACTGCAACGCTTCTGCAGGTCTGGTGCTGGGCAGCAGCATTGCCCTGCTGTTCACCTTTGTGTTCTACCGCGTGCGCAATGTGATGACCTTTCAAGACTTTGCCGCCTGCATTCCCGAGGGCTTCAAGGCCATGGTCAGCCCCATGCTGATCCTCTCCCTCGCATGGACCCTGTCCGGCATGACCGGCCTGCTGGGCGCAAAATATTACGTTGCCAACCTGCTGAGTGGCTCTGCTGCAGCGCTGCAGTACATGCTGCCGGTCATCATCTTCCTTGTGGCGGTGTTCCTTGCCTTTGCCACCGGCACGAGCTGGGGCACCTTCTCCATCCTCATCCCCATCGTGTGCCATGCCTTCCCGGAGGGCGAGATGCTGGTCATTTCCATTGCAGCCTGCCTGTCCGGTGCCGTCTGCGGCGACCACTGCTCCCCCATCTCGGACACCACCATCATGGCATCCGCCGGTGCCCACTGCAGCCATGTGAACCATGTGTCCACCCAGCTGCCCTACGCCATTACGGCGGCTTCCTGCGCGGCAGTGTGCTATGTCATCACAGGCATTGCACAGGCTTTTCTGGGTGCCAACGGCAGCCTGTTCACCTCGCTGATCCTGCTGGCCGTTGCCATTGCCGTAGAGCTGGTGGTGCTCAGCGTGATCCGTGTGCGCACGAACAAAAAGGCAGCAAAATAAATTCCTGCCAAAATTTCAGCTGTTTCGCTTTGCGCCGCGGCCAAAACGTGGTATTTTTAAATAAAATGAACTATCGGAGGCACACGACCTATGCTGGAACAGGCATTTCAGGACGTATACACCAAATTCAAGCTGCATTTCTACCAGAATGTTTTTCAGCGTTTTGCCACCCGCGAAGCCACGCTGACCACGGTGGAGTCCTTCTGCATGGAGGGCATCATGGCTATGGGCGAACCCACCATTGCGGAGTTTTCCCGCATGATGCAGATCTCCACCCCCAACGCGGCGTATAAGATCGGCAGTCTGGTGAAGAAGGGCTATGTGGAAAAGATCCAGTCCACCACCGACCGGCGCGAGTACCACCTGCGCCCCACCCAGAAGTATATCGATTACTACAACATCAGCTATTCCTATCTGAGCACCGTGATCGAGCGGGTGCGCAAGCGCTTCCCGGAAGAGGACGTGGACAAGCTGGAGCAGATGCTCACCATCATCAGCGATGAGCTGATGCCGGAGCTGGACCTGATGAACAAGACCCGGCAGCGGCTGTCGGAATAAAAAATGCGCCCGGGAGTATCCCGGGCGCATTTTTGGTAGGGCGGCTTTACAGCACCATAAACAGGGTGCCGGCGGTGATCAGGGCACAGCCCACCAGGTTTTTGGCGGTAAAGGGTTCCTTCAGGATCACAAAGGCCAAAGCCAGGGTGATCACCACGCTGAGCTTGTCCACCGGAACCACCTTGGAGGCGGCCCCGATCTGCAAAGCGTGGTAATAGCACAGCCAGCTGGCCCCGGTGGCCAGGCCGGAAAGGATCAAAAACAGCCAGCTGTGGCGAGAGATATCCCCCACGCCGCCCTGGGTCCCGGTGAGGAACACCATGCCCCAGCTCATGACCAGCACCACCACCGTGCGGATGGCGGTGGCCAGGGTGGAGTTGACCCCCTGGATGCCGATCTTGGCCAGGATGGAGGTAAGGGCCGCAAACACGGCACTGCCCAGTGCAAACACGAACCACACAGTAAGATGCGCCTCCCTTTTTGTCTAGTGTAACACCGCAGCCCTCCCGGCGCAAGGGTGCACAGGCAAAACCGCCGGGCAAGCACTGGCCTGCCCGGCGGCTTTATCCTCAGTGGTAGAAGGTGTCAAAGTTCACCTGACGGTAGAACCGCTGCTGCAGCTGGTCAAAGCTTTCGCAGTTCTGCGCCAGCAGCCACATACTTTTGGTCACTACGGCCTCGATGGTCATATCGTGGGCTTCCAGGAAGCGGAAGCGGTTCTTCACCCGTTTGCCCACCTCGTAAACGCCCACGTCGCTGCCCTCGTAGGTGACCTGCGTGGTCATAATGAGCACCTTGTGGGTCTTGTCGTAGTCGCCCAGGCCTTCGGCAAAGGCATCCATCAGCTGCTGCGGGATGCCGCCCACGCCGAAGCTTTCCACGATCACGCAGTCGTACAGGCGGAAGATCTCCGGGATGAGAGCCGGCGACATGCCGGGGGTCAGCTTGAGCAGGAACACCTTGGGGTCCAGCACGCGGCTGAACTCCACCGGGCCGGTGGGCCACGGCGAAGGAATGTACCGCACCAGCCGGTCGCCCTGCACGAGGGCCAGCTCCGGAAAGTTGACCGAAGCAAAGGCATCGTAGCTGATGGTCTTGTTTTTCTTGGCGCGGGTGCCTGCGATGACATGCCCGCCAAACACCACCATCACGCCACGGCTGCCCTGATCCAGCGCGCAGATCACGCTGTCGCGCAGGTTCTTCTTGGCATCGGTGATCTCGTTGGAGATGGGCTGCTGTGCACCGGTGAGGATGATGGGTTTATCGGCGTTCTGGATCAGGTAGGAAAGCGCTGCGGCCGAGTAGGCCAGCGTATCGGTGCCGTGGCAGATAATGAAGCCATCGTACAAAGCGTAGTTCTCCTGCACGGCCTTGGCCATCATGAGCCAGTGCTCCTGACCGAGGTCGGTGCTGTCGATGCTGCACAGGGCCAGCGTTTCCGGGATGCACAGGTCGTTCAGCTCCGGCAGATGGGCCAGCAGCTCCTCGCTGGTGAGCACGGGCTTTAAGCCCTGCTGGGTGCGCACGCTGGCGATGGTGCCGCCGGTGGTGATGAAAAGGATGCGTTGCTGGGTCATAAAATAAGCCTCCGTGGCAGAAAATTCAGATAACTGAAACAGTATAACATACTCTTTTCCGCTTGAAAAGCGGCCAGCCGCTGCAAAGCGCAATTTTTGCGACCCGGTCACGGAAATTTTTCAAAAAAAGGTGTATACTGTAGAAAAATGCATCCGAAGGAGGGTTTTCCCATGCCCAGCATCATCATTATAGGTTCCGGCCCGGCGGGCATTTCCGCCGCGCTGTACGCTGTCCGTGCCGGTGTGGATACCACGGTGCTCACCAAAGGCCCCGGTGCGCTGGACCGCGCCGAAAAAATTGAAAACTATTACGGCTTTGCCGAGCCGGTCTCCGGTGCGGAACTGGAACGCCGCAGCATCGAGAATGCAAAGCGCCTTGGTGTGAGATTCGTCACAGCCGAAGCCGTGGGCCTGACCTATACGGATAAACTCACCGTAGAAACAGTGAATAAAAATTACCCGGCGGACGCTGTGATCCTTGCCACGGGTGCATCCCGGACGGTGCCGCGCATCCCGGGCCTTGCCGGGCTGGAGGGGCACGGCGTGAGCTATTGTGCCGCCTGCGATGCCTTTTTCTACCGTGGAAAGGACGTGGCGGTGCTGGGCAGCGGCGAGTATGCCCTGCACGAGGTGCAGGCCCTGCTGCCGGTGGCAAAAAGCGTTGCCCTGCTGACCAACGGCGCACCGCTGACGGCGGACTTCCCGCCGGAGGTCACAGTCTATCCGCAGGCCGTGGAGGCTGTTCTGGGCGAAAACGTTGTCACCGGCGTGCAGCTGTCCGGCGGTGTGCAGCTGCCTGTCAGCGGTGTATTTGTGGCACTGGGCGTGGCGGGCAGCACCGCACTGGCTAGGAAGATCGGCGCAGAGGTGGACGGGAACCGCATCGTGGTGGACGAAAAAATGCAGACCACCGTGCCCGGCCTGTATGCGGCGGGCGACTGCACCGGGGGCCTTCTGCAGGTGGCAAAGGCCGTGTATGAGGGCGCGCAGGCGGGCACTGAAGCCGCCAAGGCCCTGCGGAAAGGATGAAAAGCAATGTCGGAAACAACAAAGGAACACCGCGATTGTCTGGCCAAAGGTTTTCCCTTCTGGAACGACCTGACACCCGACGAACAGGACATGCTCTGCCGCTATACCCGGCCGGTGCACTACGCAAAGGGCGCCCGGGTGCACAGCCCGCTGGAAAGCTGCGTGGGCATCCTGCTGCTGCGCTCGGGCCAGCTGCGGGCCTACCTGCTCTCGGAGGACGGGCGGGACGTGACGCTCTACCGCCTGTTCGGCGGGGAGGTGTGCATCCTGTCGGCCTCCTGCGTGATGGACTCGGTGAACATCGACCTGTATATTGATGCCGAAGAGGACACCGAGGCCTACTGCATCAGCGCGGGCGTTTTCCGCAGGCTGATGCAGCAGAACGTGCATGTGCGCTGCTACGCCTATCAGATGACGGCGGAGCGCTTTTCCGACAGCATGTGGACCATGCAGCAGGTGCTGTTCATGAGCGCAGACCGCAGGCTTGCCATTTTTCTTACCGATGAGCTGGCCAAGACCGGCGGCGACGAGGTGCGCATGACCCACGACCAGATGGCAAAATACATGGGGTCTGCCCGCGAGGTGGTGAGCCGGATGCTGAAATACTTTGCGCAGGAGGGCTGGGTGCGGCTGTTCCGGGGCGGCGTGCAGGTGCTGGACAGGAAAAAGCTGCAGCAGCTGGCAAGAGGAGAATAACAAAAAAGGGACGATGTGATGTTCACATCGTCCCTTTTTGGGTCATAGGTTATCCTTTGCAGCCCTGTTCTTCCCAGTCGCCAAAGTCACTGGCTTCGGCGATCTTGGTGGGGTCGAATTTTCCGCTCTCGTCTTTGGGAGCAACAGCGGGGCCTGCTTCCACAGGGTTCTGGTTGGGAGCTTCCGGGTCGAACACCGGCTTCTCGCCGCCCTCTGCGGGTGCCGCCGGGGCAGAGGCTTCTTCGGCGGGCTGGGCAGCAGCTGCCGCTTCTTCGGCAGGAGCTTCCGGCGCAGCTTCTTCTGCAGCCTTTTCGTTGGCAGCATCGGAGGCTTTGGTTTCCGCTTCGGCGTAGGCTTCGGCAGTCTTGGCGGCTTCCTCAGCGTTCCGCTCGGCGTCCTCCGGGAACTCTACTTCCTCCACATGGAGCGGGTCTTTCTGGTTCAGGATCTTGTCCAGTGCCACAATGGCAGCACCGGTAACGGCTACCGCAGCGGCCGTGCCAAGGATACGAAACAGTGTTTTCATGCCGGGACCTCCTTGAAAGATCAGATCAAGAGAATGTTACCACATCGTTCAGCGGCTTTTCGGCAGGCTCCACCGAAATGGCGGTGAGCACCGGGCCTTTGCCGCGGTAGATGTTGTGGAACTTGTAGCCTACCTTTGCGGTCACCCGCACCCATGCGCGCTGCTCCAGCGCCTTGTAGCCATCGTAGCTGCAGGGAAAGCCAACGAACTGGATGTCCTGCACACAGCAGGTCATGGCGAAACGGCCCGGCACGAAGCTGTTCTTGCCGGCACGGTTGGTCTGACACACCTGTGCAAGGAATTTGACCGTTTTGCCGGTATACTTCTGGGGCTCGTCCTGACAGTCCATGTACCAGATGCCGAAATCGTCATCCGGAATGTCGATGATGTCCGCGTTGATGTCAAAGGGCAGCGGATCAGGGATATCGTCATAGGCCACGCTGCCGTCGGCAAACTCGTAGGCGATGTCGCACTTGCGGGAAGCCTGACGCACCAGCTTGTGCAGCTCCTGACGGGCGGCATCGTTGTTCACTGCCTCGGCGCGGTTGAACACGATCAGCTCGCTGCGGGCGATCTTGTCCAGCAGCAGGCTGCGCATGGAGTTGTCGCGGGCGTAGGTCAGGGCGGTGGTGCCGTCGGCGGTGGCGATGCACTGGTACACGATCCAGCTCTCGGGCAGAGCTTCGGCCAGATCCTGCAGCAGCCACATGCCGTTGTACTCAATGACCACACGGCCTGCGCCGGATTCCTTTTCCAGCTTGAGCAGATTCTGCGGGTTCAGCTCGGCCTTGTCCTCCAGCACCTTGACGGTCACGCCGGGAAAGGCGAACTTCTTCTCGTTGTACTCCTCTTCGCCCTCTTCGCAGATCAGCAGCAGGGTCTTGTCGCCGGAGTCGAAGTTGGGGTCTTCAAAGGTCTCCTGAATGAATTTGGTCTTGCCGCTTTCCAGAAAGCCCACAAACAGGTAGACCGGAATTTCTTTTGCCATAGGAATGGTTTCTCCTTTTTACTTTAAGCTCAGCAGCCGAACAGCTCTGCAATGGCCTTTTCGTTCAGCTTGGAGCCGATCACGACCAGCTTGCCGCCCACATCTGCACCGCGGGCACGCACTTCCCATTCGCCGGGCACATAGTCGAACTCCAGCCAGCCGTCTGCGCCGCCGTTCACGATGCCCTTGCTGCGCAGGATCATGCCGTAATTGCCGGTATCCAGCTCGGTGAGGGCGTGCTCCACTTCTGCCTTGGTGAACTTGCGGGCCGTCTCAACGCCCCAGCTGGTGAATACCTCGTCGGCATCGTGGTCATGATGATGGTGGTGATGGCCGCAGCAGCAATGGTCGTGGTCGTCATGATCGTGGTGATGATGGTGCTCATGCTCATCGTGATCATCATCTTCATCGTGATCGTGGTGATGCTCGTGCTCGTCCTCGTCGTCATCATCGTGGTCGTGATGATGGCCGCAGCTGCACACACCGTTTTCGTCATCGTGGTGATGATGGTGGTGATGCTCTTCTTCCTCGTCCTCGTGGGCGTGCTCCTCATTGGCCTTTGCAGCCATGGCGATCAGCTCTGCCTTGAAGTCGTCCTTGGTGGACATGGCTTTCAGGATCTGCTCACCGGTCAGCTCGTCCCATGCGGTGGTCACGATGGTAGCGGTGGGGTTCTTCTCGCGCAGCATGGCGACCGCAGCGGCGATCTTCTCCTCGCTGGCGGTCTGGGTGCGGCTGAGCAGGATGCAGCTTGCGTGGCTGATCTGGTCGTCGTAGAACTCGCCGAAGTTCTTCATATACATCTTCACCTTGTTCACATCAGCCACGGTGACAAAGCTGTTCAGCTGCACATCCAGATGCTCGGCCACGCCTTCCACAGCGCGGGTCACATCGGAGAGCTTGCCCACGCCGGAGGGCTCGATGACGATGCGGTCGGGGTGGTACTGCTCCACCACCTGCTGCAGGGCGGTGCGGAAGTCGCCCACCAGAGAGCAGCAGATGCAGCCGGCGTTCAGCTCGTTGATCTGAATGCCGCTTTCCTTCAAAAAGCCGCCGTCAATGCCGATCTCGCCGAACTCGTTCTCGATCAGCACCACCTGCTGGCCGGCAAAGGCCTCTTTGATGAGCTTTTTGATCAGCGTAGTTTTACCGGCACCAAGGAAGCCGGAGAAAATATCGATTTTGGTCATGATTCAATTGCCTCTTTCTTCGAATAGCACACAGAGCCGCAGAGTGCTGGCTCAAAAATCTTACACTCCTATTATAACAAGGCTGTCAATGGGAAAACGGCCTTTTTCAAGAAAAAATTGTAACTTTTTTTGCAAATTGGCAGTTTGCCCCCTCAGACACGGCTTTGACGCAGGCGATGACGGAAGGGGTGCGGCTTCGCAGGGCAGCGGGCTCGCCCTCTCCGTCATTGCTGACGCAATGCCACCTCTCCCAAAGGGAGAGGCTCTGGCGAAACCGCACACTTTGCAGTTCAACCGGAAACGATACCGCCATGCCAAGGGCTCTCCCTTTGGGAGAGCTGTCACCGCAGGTGACTGAGAGGGCGAGGATGCTACCCGCAGAGCGCATTCCAAACCGTCCCGCCCCTGCATTGCAATCTTTTTCCCGGAATGATACAATAAGGCCAAACAGAAATGCACCGCTGCCGGGCTTTCCGGTGAGAGAAAAGGAAGCAAATCATATGAGCATGAATACCGTACCCGAGCGCCTTGCCGCGCTGCGTGCCGCCATGGCTGCAAACGGCGTGGCCGTTTATCTGATCCCTGTGGGTGATCCCCACGCCAGCGAATACCTGCCCTGCCATTACACCAGCCTGACCTGGTTCTCCGGGTTCCACGGCGAGAACTCCAACTTCGTGGTCACCCGCACCGAGAGCGCCCTGTGGGCCGACGGCCGTTATTTTGTGCAGGCCGAGAAGGAAATTGCGGGTACCGAGATCAAGCTGCAGCGCATGGGGGAACCCGGCGTGCCCACCGTGGAGGAATACTGCGCAAATGCTCTGAATGAGGGCGAAGCACTGGGCCTGTGCGGCCTGACCGCCAGCACGGCCCTCGTGAACGACCTGAAAAAGGCACTGGAAAAGAAGGGCGCTTTCATCAAGACCCTGAACCTTGAGGACGAGCTGTGGACAGAGGGCCGCCCTGCCCTGCCGGATACCCCAGCGTGGATCCTGCCGAAGGAATATGCGGGCTTCTCCCCGGCGGAAAAGCTGGATCAGCTGCGCAGCAAGCTCAAGGAGCTGGGCTGTACCGCTCAGTTTGTGGGCAAGCTGGATCATCTGGCATGGCTTTTGAACCTGCGCGCCATGGACATTGAGTGCACTCCCTATGCCATGGCCTACTGCTATGTGACCCCCAGCCGCGCGGTACTCTTCATCAACACGGCCCGCGTCACCCCGGAGGCAAAGGCAGAGCTGGAAGCCAACGGCATCACGCTGGCGGAGTACGACGATGTGCTGAAGTTCCTCGCTGCTGAGACGGAACCCCAGACCGTGCTGGCCGAGTGCTCCACGGTGAACTACGCCGTGTATCAGGTGCTGGAGCAGAACCCTGCCCTCACCGTGAAGGACGGCACCGACCCGCTGCTGATGATGAAGGGCGTGAAGAACGAAACGGAGCTTGCCCACACAAAGCAGGCCCATATCCGGGACGCTGTGGCCATGGTGCGGTTCCAGATCGAGCTGGAAAGCCGCCTTGCTGCCGGTGAGACCCTGACCGAGCTGACGGTGGATGAAATTCTACACAAGTACCGCAGTGTGGACGATAAATTCCTTGTGGAAAGCTTTGGCACCATTGCGGCCTACGGCGGCAATGCAGCCATGATGCACTACCACGCCACCCCGGAAGATCACGCTGTGCTGGAAAAGAAGGGCTTTCTGCTGGTGGACAGCGGTGCCACCTACATGGACGGCACCACCGACATCACCCGCACCTACCCGCTTGGCCCGCTGACCGAGGATGAAAAGCGCTTCTACACATGGACTCTGCAGAGCCACATCGACCTTGCCAAGGCCGTCTGGCTGGATTACTGCGAGTGTAAGATGATCGACACCATTGCCCGGGAACCGCTGTGGCGGCACCTCATCAACTACCGCTGCGGCACCGGTCACAGCGTCAGCTTTGTGGGCAACGTGCACGAGGGCCCCCATGCCCTGAACAGCCGCAACACCACCCGGATGCGCCCGGGCATGGTGGTCACCGACGAGCCCGGCGTCTACGAGACCGACCTCGTGGGCATCCGCATCGAGAACGAGCTGGTGTGCGTGCACAGGGCCGATAACCAGTACGGTACCTTCCTTGGTTTTGAACCGCTGATGTTCGTACCCATTGCCACCTCTCCCATCCTGCCCGGTGTGCTGGATAAGGACGAGATCGCATGGCTGAACGATTACCACCGTCAGGTGTTTGCAAAGCTGGCACCGCACCTGAACGACGAAGAGCGCAGCTGGCTGGCGGAGAAGTGTGCCGCCATCGGCTGCTGAGAAAGCGCAAAAAACACCCGGAGCCGTGCAGGAGCCAGAGCGGCTCTCGGCGGCAGCCGGGTGCTTTTTATAGGGTCACAGCTTGCAGCAGTGCGTCTGTGGGGTGTCCAGCGGCGGAAGAGTGAACTCGTTTTCGCCAAAGGGCGAACGCAGGATGGCCGCCCGCGTTTCCGGGTAGATGCCAAGTTCGGTGTAGATGTCCCGGTACAGGAGCATCACCCGCCGCCGCAGCGAAAGGATGTCGGCGGTGGTCACTCTGGAGTGGGAGACGCTCTGGCTGTTCTGCAGGTAGTAATAGCCGATGTCCGGGATGGAAACGGCGGTGCGCACATAGCGCAGATATTCGGTGTTGAACAGCTGATCCTCCGCAAACAATTCTTTGCGGAAATGGAGGCTGTGCTTCCGCAGGAGGTCACGGCGGTAGAGTTTGTTGCAGGGGCTGCCATAGTAGAAGGTGTTCGGCTTCTGGATCAGGTGCTTTGCGTACTCCTGTCCGGTGTACACCCCGGCAGGCAGATAGCCATAGGCCCGGGTGCGGGGCGGATTGCGCTGGAGCACATGCTGCAGCGCCTTTTCCCATGGGCGGATGTGCTCCACATAGTTTTCCGGGTACACCATCCAGAAGGGCGCGATCACAAGATCGGCGGTGTGGGCCTCGGCGGCGGAGACCAGCTTTTCCGTAAAATCGGGGGCCAGCCAGTCGTCGCTGTCCACAAACTGGATGTATTTGCCGTGGGCCAGCGCAATGCCCTGATTGCGGGTATCCGCTGCGCCGGTGTTGGTTTTATCCACCAGTGCAATGCGGTGGTCGCTGGCGGCAAGGGCGCGGCAAACGGCAAGGGTGTCGTCGGTGGAGCCATCGTTCAGCAGCAGGATCTCAATGCTTTTATAAGTCTGGGCGCAGATGCTTTTGACACAGCGGGCAATGCACCCGGCAGTGTTGTACATGGGCACGATGATGCTTACAAGGGGAAATTCCATAGGTTCTCCTTTTCTCAGATGCGGCTGTGGGTGCGGGCAAATGCGTCGGAAAGCTTCTGCACCGGGCCGTTGGGCAGAGGGCTTTCAAACAGGCTCAGATAGATGCCGTGCAGCCGCAGGCGGAATTTATCGTACACGCCCAGCTGGATACACATTTCCTTGTAGGTGTGGTACATCTGGCTGCGGTGGCGCAGCATGTCCGCCGCGCTCACCTGCGTATGGCATACGCTCTGCGGGTTCTGGATGTAGCAGTAGGCGGCTTCGTCGATGGCGGCAAACCGCTGTGCCACCTGCAGATACCGGGTGTTGAACAGCTGGTCCTCGGCGTATACCACATGCTCGAACCGGATGTGCGCCATCTGGATGAGATCCCGGCGGTAGAGCTTGTTCCAGAGCACGCCGTAGTAAAAGGCAGCGGCATTGCCGGTGAGCTGCCACAGGTAATCCACCTTGTTGTACACCCCGGCGGGCAGCAGGCTGTACTCCCGGGTGTCATAGCCGCCATCCTTGCGGGGCACCATCATCCGGTAGGGAGCCAGCACAAGGTCGGCATGGCTGCGCTGCATAGCAGCCACCAGGTTTGCGGTGCAGCCCGGCAGCAGGTGATCGTCGCTGTCCGCAAACTGGATGTATTCGCCGTGGGCAAGGGCAAGGCCGCAGCTGCGGGTGTCTGCTGCGCCGGTGTTGGGCTTGTCCACCACACGGATGCGGCTGTCGGCGGCAGCAAGCTTCCGGCAGACAGCAAGGGTGTCGTCGGTGGAGCCGTCGTTCAGCAGAAGGATCTCAAGCTCCGGGTAGCTCTGGGATGTGATGCTCTCCACACAGCGGGAGATGAAGCCCGCCGCGTTATAGGCGGGCACGATAACGCTGACAAGCGGCTGCGGCATGGCGGGTCCCTCCGTTTTTTCTTTTTTCGATGCAGCAAAGTTTTATTTATCATACTCCAGCCCTGCGCAAAAATCAAGGCGGGCGGCTGGCAGAAAGGAGGATGTGAAATGGTATTTCACATTGCGGTATGCAGCCCGGACGCGGCCTTGCGCAGCGGGCTGGAACGCCAGTGCATGGAATATTTTGCCCGGCGGCAGGATGCGTGCATCGTGCAGCAGCTGCCGGATGCAGATGCGCTGCTGCGCCGGGACACCGAGGGAGAACGGTTTGACCTGTATCTCATCGAGCTGGGCGCTGTAGCGGCCCCGGCAGGGCTTTCGGCGGCTGCGGAGCTGCGCCGCCGGGGCCGCAGGGCTCCGCTGGCCTTTGCGGCCCGCACACCGGCCCACGCCTACAGCGCTTTCCGGGTGGATGCCATGCAGTATCTGCTTCTGCCGGTACACCAGCAGGAGCTTTCGGCCCTGCTTGCCCGCGCCACCGAGCCGGAGTACGGCCCGGCAATGACCGTTGCCACCGCCGAAGGCATGCGGGCGCTGGCCTATGCGCAGATCGAATATCTGGAGTGCACCCACCATGTGGTGCACTTCCATCTGCTCAGCGGCGAGGATGTGGTGTCCCTTTCGCTGCGGGTGTCCTTTGCCGAGGTAGCAAAGCCGCTGCTGGAAGACGGGCGTTTTTTGCAGCCGCACCGCTCCTATGTGGTCAATCTGGCGGCGGCACAGCTGCTGACGGCGGGCGAGCTGCAGATGTGCAGCGGTGCGCGCATCCCCATCCCGCGCGGACGGGAGGGTGCAGTGCGCGAAGCCTTCCGCAGCTGGATCGACCGGTAAAATGGCAAACAAAAAAAGAGCCGCTTTCACGGCTCTTTTTTTCGTGCCCGGAGATCAGGCATCGGGTTCGGTTTTGTGTTTCTTTTCCTTGTCGGAAGCATCCAGAACACCAAAGCCCCAGCGGTTGGCCATGTCCATGATGATCTTCTGGGGAGAACCGGAGGGATAGGCGTTCTCGGAGAACGCGGTCAGGAATTTATACAGCTGCGGCTGCACCTGATCGTACAGGCCCAGCTTTGTGTACAGCTCCTTGTAATAGCGGAACACCTGCAGTTTGTTCTGCACGATGGAAGCCAGATTGATCTGGGTGTGGCAGATGCTCTGGGGGTTCTGCACATAGTGGTAGCCCGCTTTGGAAATGGATACGAAAACATTGGCGTACAAAATGTATTCCAGATTGAAAACCAGATCTTCGGCCCAGCGCACCTCGCTGGTGAACTGAAGATGATGGTCTGCCAGAATATCCCGGCGGTAGAGCTTGTTCCACAGCACGCTGTAGAAGAAGGATGCGGGCTTCTCCATCAGGCGCAGGGCAAAGGTATCGCGGTCATAGATGCCCTCGGGCAGAAAGCCGTATTCACGGATATCATCAGGCTTTTTCTCGGCATCGATGCCAAGGTTCTCCTGCAGGTTTTCCAGTGCCTGCGTGGCCTTGGAAGAGTTGGCGGGAATCACCATCCAGTAAGGTGCAATGACCAGATCGGCGTTGTTCGCTTCGGCAGCAGTCACCAGCCGCTCGGTAAAATCAGGGTCGAGATAATCGTCGCTGTCCACAAACTGCACATACTTGCCCTTTGCAAGGGACATGCCGCAGTTGCGGGTCTCCGACACACCGGAATTAGATTTGTCCACCAGAACGATGCGGGGGTCCTTTTCACGGAATTGCTCACAGATGGAAAAGCTTTCGTCCCGGGACCCGTCGTTGACCAGAATGACCTCGATATCCTTCCATGTCTGGGCACAAATGCTCTCCAGACAGCGGGCAACACTATTCTGCACGTTGTACACAGGCACGATAATGCTGACGAGTGGGTTGTTCATGACGGAAGGTCTCCTCTTTACGGATATTATACCTTTATATTGAAAATCACAGAGTGTATTCTCACAAATAAGGACACTTCCCCCTTGGGGCAGTCCTATTTATAATATCATACTCTTCTTGCGAACAAAATGCAAGAGCAAAGAAGGATCAGATAGAGAAAAGAACCGCACGCTGCGGCCCTTTTTTATTACACACATGTCCAGTCCAGCACATCCCACCGGGGCACGAACTGGCTGCAGATGCGGCGCATCTCCGGCTCGTCAGCGGCAGAGGTGCGGTCTGCGATGCCAATGACGTAATACCCGGCCTTGTGGGCGGTGGCGGCGGCGTATACGGCATCCTCGCACACGGCGCAGGCGGCGGGGTCTGCACCGCCCAGACGGCTCATGCACTCAAAGAACACCTCCGGGCGGCTTTTGTGCAGCACGCCCTGCGCTTCCACGATGAAGGAGAAATACTGCGCGATGCCCAGCCGGGTAAGCACGGTGCGGCACTGTTCGGCCCAGGTGTTGGAGCAGATGCACATGCGTGCGCCCTCGGCCTGCAGCTTTGCCAGCATCGTGCGCACGCCGGGCTTCAGCTCCACGGTCTCGTACAATTCGGCGATCACCTCGCGCATCACGGAAAAATAGCTTTCCTCGGTCAGCGGCAGGCCGTACTCCCGGATCAGATACTGTGCGCCCTCCTGCATTCCCATGTTCAGCAGTGTGGCGCGCAGATCCCCCCGCGGGGTGCGGCCATAGCGGCGCAGCAGTGCGTCGGGGGCACCCTCCCACACCACGGTCATGCTGTCGGTCAGGGTGCCGTCCATATCAAAGATCCATTGCTTGCAGTGCATGAGAATGCCTCCTTTTGAGATCCTGACAAGTATACCATGTTTCTTTGCCGGGAGAAAGGCATCAATTTACAAAAAACGGAAGAAATTTCTCTGGAAATATGCTATAATCTGAACAAAACCGGAAACGATCAAAGGAGGCGGATGCAATGGATGAACGCAGTGCTCCGTGCAAAGCTCTGGTGCTGGCGGGCGGCGGAGCCAGGGGCAGCTATCAGGTGGGTGTGTGGCGCGCGCTGATGGAGCTGGACTGGCACCCGCAGATCATTACCGGCACCAGCGTTGGCAGCCTGAACGGTGCCATGTTTGTGCTGGACCAGTACGAGACGGCCCGCGATATGTGGCTGGCCATCCGCAGCAAGGATGTGATGGAGCTGCCGGAGGAGGATGCCGACCTTTCGGCCCTGCACCAGTTCCTGCGCAGCGTGGTGAAAGCCGGCGGCATGGATGTGACCCCGCTGGAAGAGATCGTGGAGCGGGTGCTGGACGAGGATGCCCTGCGCGCGGCTCCCATCCGCTTCGGCCTTGTTACGGTGGAGCAGCGGGGCTTAAAGCCCCGGGAGCTGACGCTGGACGAGATCCCGGCAGGAAAGGTCAAGGACTACCTGATGGCCTCCGCTGCCTGCTTCCCGGCGCTGCGTGCGCGGGAGATCGACGGGGTCAAGTTTCTGGATGGCGGCTACAGCGACAACATGCCCACCGGTCTTGCCAAACGCATGGGCGCGGATGAACTGGTGTGCGTCGATCTGGAAGGCGTGGGCATCACCCGCCCCAACCTCACCGGCCTGCCCACCGTGATGGTGCGCAGCTACTGGGAGCTGGGCGATATCCTGCACTTTGACCCCGACACCGCCCGCCGCAACATCGAGCTGGGCTACTATGATACCCGCCGCGCTATGGGATATCTGCGGGGGTGTGCCTATGCTGTCTCCTGTGATGCCCAGAGCTGCGCGGACGCTGCTGCGTTCCACGCAAAATTTGAGCGGGTGCAAAAGGCCGTGCGGGAGAAATACCCGGTCACCCTGACGGCGGATGCGGCCCTGCTGCTGGCCAAGATGAAGGATGCCGACCTTGCCCCGCTGGAAGCCGCCGCGGAAGATGCCGGTGTGGACCCGGCCCATTACTACACCACCCATACTTTGTGCGATGCATTCCTTGCAAAGTGCGATCAGGCACGGATGCAGAGCTTTGCACCGCTGTTTGAGGGCAGTGCCGATGCGGCGCGGGCCGCACTGGCCGCGCTGCTGCCCAATACCTTTTTGCAGGCGCTGGTCTGGCGCACCCTGACCACGCCGGAAGCCGAGCTTTTGCCGGAGGTGACCGAACATGAAAGTGTATAAAGGTTCCTGCGCTTCTCCCGGCCTTGTGCTGGGGCAGGTGAGCCGTCTGGAGCACCATGTGGAGACCACGACCGTGGGCCCCTTTAAACCGTCCCGGGAGCTGCAGCTGCTCACCGATGCCATCCGCACGGCGCAGGACGAGTTGGAATCCATGGCAGACCGTGCCGCACCCAGCGAGCAGGCCATCTTCCAGTTCCAGAGCATGATGCTGGACGACGAGGGCATGATGAACGAGGTGCGCTTCTGCATCAATGCAGGCATTGGCGCGGCAGCGGCCATGAATCAGGTGGGCCAGCGCTACGCCGACCAGCTGGCCAACATGAAGGATAACCCTTACATGCAGCTGCGCAGTGTGGATATCCTCGACGCAAGCCGCCGGGTCATCAATATCATCACCAACCGTCCCCGCATGTGGCTGGCGCTGGATCACCCGGTGATCCTTGCGGCGGAGCGGCTGATGCCCACTGACCTGTTCAGCGTGCCCTCCGGCATGATCCTTGGCATCATCACCGCCGAGGGCAGCGGCCAGAGCCATGCCGCCATCATTGCCCGGGCAATGAATATCCCGGGCATCGTGCAGGTGGGCCGGGATTTTCTGGACGACTGCGACGGCCGCACCGTGATTTTGGATGCCACCGGGGGCCAGTGCACGCTGGACCCGGACGCTGCCGCCCGCCAGCAGGCCGAGACCCGCATCTGCGAGCTGCAGCGGGAGAACAAAGAGATGGGGCAGCTGCATGCTCTGCCCAACAGGACAAAGGACGGCCAGCCCTTTGAGCTGCTGGCCAACTGCTTTGGGCCGGAGGACATCGACACGGCCATGCAGTCCGGTGCACAGGGCGTGGGCCTGCTGCGCACCGGCTACATGATGCTGCCGGGCCGCATTCTGGACGAGCAGGAGCAGTATTTCTTCTACTGCTCCTGTCTGGCAGCGGCGCAGGGCCGTCAGGTGACCGTGCGCACCTTCGACTTTGGCTCAGACCGCACCATTTCCGACGCCTATCAGGGCCTGCAGTCTTCCAAGCTTGGCCTGCGGGGCATCCGCAACAGTCTGCGCCAGCCCCACCAGTTCGAGACGCAGCTCTGTGCGCTGCTGCGCGCCGCCGCCCGCGGCCCGCTGCGGGTGATGTTCCCCATGGTGACGAATGTGGAGGACTGGGACGCAGCCATGCGTGTGGTGGAGCGCTGCCGCGAGCACCTGCGGGAGCGCGGCGTGGCGTTCAACGAAGATACAAAGTTCGGCGTGATGCTCAGCGTACCCGCTGCCTGCCTGACCGCTGAGGAATTTGTAGAGCACGGGGTCGATTTTCTTGTGGTCGGCACCAACGACCTGACCCAGTACACTCACGCGGCAGACCGGGAGCTTGCCAGCGCCGAGCACTACTACCGCCCGGCCAGCAAGGCCATGAAAAAGCTCATCACCATGGTGATGGATGCCGCAAAGGTTCGCAATGTGCCGGTGACCATCTGCGGCCTTGCGGTGGGCAACCCGGCCAACACGGTGCAGTATCTGCAGCTGGGCCTGCGCAGCTTCTCGGTGAGCCCGCAGAACCTTTTGAATGTGAAGAAAGCTCTGCTGGAAGCAGAGACATAAACCCTGAAAATAACAAAAAAGCAGCTGCAACGCAGCTGCTTTTTTGTTATTCCAGATTCCCCGTCAGGGTCATTACCGAAGCAAGCACGGCCAGCGGGGCGGTCTCGCACCGCAGGATGCGGGGGCCAAGGCCCACCGTTCTGGCACCGGCCTTTGCGGCCATCTCGGCTTCCTCGGCGGCAAAGCCGCCCTCGGCACCAGTCACGATGGCAATTTTCAGCTTTTCACCATCGGCGGGCTTTGCTGCGGCCAGCAAGTCGCGCAGGGGCGCGCCGCCGCACTCGTAGCAGAACAGCACAAGGTCGTACTGTGCAAAGGTGCGGCACACGGTCCCGAAGTTTGCCAGCGGCAGGGCCACATCCGGCAGAACACCGCGGCCGCACTGCTTGGCGGCTTCCGCTGCAATGCGGTTGTAGCGCTCGTTCTTCTGCTCCTCTTTTTTGGGGGCCGCCACGCAATACCGGCTGAAGAAGGGCACGATGTGGGCTGCGCCCAGCTCCACGCCGTGCTTGATGATCTGCTCCAGCTTGTCCTGCTTGGGGTAGCCGGCCAGCAGAGTGACCTCCACGCTGGGTTCGGCGGCGCTGGGATAGCCCGGCTCCACCCGGAACTCCACACACTCATCGCCAAAGCCGGTGATGGTGGCGGTGTATTCCACGGCATTGCCGTCGCATAGAATGACAGTATCGCCCAGCCTTGCGCGCATCACACGGGCAAGATGGTGGGCATCGGCCCCGCGCAGGGTGGCGGTGCCGTCAGAGATCTCGGTGGTAAAATAACGGTGCGGCATAAAATCTCCTTACGCTTTCTTGCAGACGATGCACTCCCAGCCGCGCTTCTCCTTCACTTCCACAACGGCAAGGCCGGCCTTTTCCAGACCTGCGATCACTTCGTCCTTGCGGCTGTCGATGATGCCGCTGGCAATAAAGGTGGCACCCTCTGCCATCAGGCCGGGCACAGCCGGTGCCAGACTGAGAATGGCGTTGGCCACGATGTTGGCGGTGATGATGTCGTATTTGCCGCTGGCCTTATCGGAAAGGTCGCCCACCAGCACGGTCAGCTTGTCCTGCACGCCGTTCAACGCGGCGTTCTCGCCTGCGGTGCGCACGGCCACAGGGTCGATGTCCACGCCCTCGGCCACAGCAGCGCCCAGCTTCAGCGCCGCAATGGCAAGGATGCCGCTGCCGGTGCCGATGTCCAGCACCCGCTCGCCGCCGGTCACCCGCTCGTCCAGCGCTTCCATGCACAGGCTGGTGGTCTCGTGGCCGCCGGTGCCGAAGGCAAGGCCCGGGTCAAGGATCAGCTTTACCCGGTCGGTGTCGTACTGCTGCCACGAGGGCACCACCGCCAGACGTTTGCCGATCTCCAGGGGGTGATAATACTTGCGCCAGCCGTTCTGCCAGTCCTCCTGCTCCACGCCCTCGGTCTCCACGGTGTAGGCGATGTTTGCAGCTTCCATGCGGGCGGCAATGAGGGCCAGCGTCTCCACGGGGGAAGCGCCCGGCTCCAGATACATATGGATGATAACGGTATCGCGGGGCTTGTCCAGCAGCTCCTGCTCGATCAGATCCACATGGGCGATCTCGGCCACCTGCTGCTCGATGTCGCTGTAGTCTTCGATATAGATGCCGCCCTCGGCGATCATGGTAGCAACGGCTTCGGCGTTGTCGGCATCGGCCTTGGCCACGGTCAGGCGGATATCAGTCCATTCCATAATGCTGTCTCCTTTTATTTTGCATCCTCGCCCTCTCCGTCATTGCTTGCGCAATGCCACCTCCCCCAAAGTGGGAGGCCTTGGCAGTCCATGCAAAGTTTGCGGTTTTGCCAAGGGCTCTCCCTTTGGGAGAGCTGGACGCGAAGCGGCCTGAGAGGGCGCATGTTCTTTATAATAGTATAGTACCCGATTCGGCTGTGGGATGCAAGCCTTTGGGCAAAATGTACGTAAAAAGAAAGGAATTTTCAACACAAAGACGACCCTTGTGAGGAAAACCCAAAAATTATCGACTGAAAAACGGCAAAATGAGGACTTTTGATGCATTTTGATAGAAAAAAGGCGAAAGGGACTTTCTTTTTTTGCGGAAATATGTTACTATTCTATTACGGAATTATGGACGGCCTGCAACCAGAGGCGTCTGTAAACACAAACATTTCTTAAGGAGGAATGTGCTTTATGATGAAGTATCTCCAGAAACTGGGCAAAGCTTTGATGCTCCCCGTCGCGGTCCTGCCGATCTGCGGTATCCTGATGGGCCTCGGTTATGCCCTTGCTCCGGGCGTTATGGGCGTTCCCGGTGCTGCAACCTCCGGTGCAGCTTACACCGTTGGCTTCCTGCTGGTCAAGGCAGGCGGCGCTCTGATCGATAACATGGCATGGCTGTTTGCCATTGGTGCCGCTGTCGGCCTTGCAGACAACGACGGTACCGCAGGTCTGGCCGGTCTGGTCAGCTTCCTGATGATGCAGCAGCTGCTGAACCCCGGTGTGGTCGGCATGGTCCGTCACCTGGAAGAAGGCACTGCTACCTACATCGCCTTCCAGAAGGTCGCCGGCAACTCCTTCATCGGCATTCTGGCCGCTGTTGTGGGCGCTGCCTGCTACAACAAGTTCAAGGATATCCAGCTGCCTGACTGGCTGGCATTCTTCTCCGGCAAGCGCTTCGTTGCAATCGCTACCGGTCTGATCTCCATTCTGGTGTCCGTTGTTCTGCTGTTCGTCTGGCCCGTCATCTTCGACGCTCTGGTCGCAATCGGCAACGGCATCGCTGGCATGGGCGGCATCGGCGCTGGCATCTACGCCTTCCTGAACCGCCTGCTGATCCCCACCGGCCTGCACCACGCTCTGAACAACGTGTTCTGGTTCGACACCATCGGTCTGGGCGACCTGTCCCACTTCTGGGCTGGCGAGACCTCTGCTGATGTGGGCTGGAGCCTTGGTATGTACATGTCCGGCTTCTTCCCCTGCATGATGTTCGGTGTCCTGGGCGCTGCTCTGGCTATGGTCAAGACCGCTAAGAACAAGAAGGCTGCCATCGGCCTGGTTCTGTCCGCTGCAATCTGCGCCTTCGTCTGCGGCGTTACCGAGCCCTTCGAGTTCGGCTTCATGTTCCTGTGCTTCCCCCTGTACGTTGTGTACGCTGCTCTGTACGGCATCTTTACCGTCATCACCTACTACTCCGGTTTCCGTGCCGGCTTCTGCTTCTCCGCAGGTGCCACCGACCTGGTGTTCTCCGCTTCTCTGCCCGCAGCTGCCAAGACTTGGATGATCATTCCTCTGGGCATCGCAGCCTTCGTGGTGTTCTACGCAGTGTTCTACTTTGCCATCACCAAGTTCGACCTGAAGACCCCCGGCCGTGAGGACGAGGACGAAGAGGCCGAGAAGAAGGTCGTTCTGGCAAACAACAACTATACCGAAGTTGCTTCCGCTGTTCTGGCTGCTGTCGGCGGCAAGGAGAACGTGAAGGACGTTGGTTACTGCGCAACCCGTCTGCGCTTTGAGGTCAAGGATAACGCCAAGGTGGACGAGAAGGCCGTCAAGGCCGCTGGTGCTGCCGGTGTCATCCGCCCCAGCAAGAACGCTTGCCAGGTGATCATCGGCACCAAGGTCCAGTTCGTGTACGACGAGCTGAAGAAGATGCTGTAACGCACACAGCATTCTGAACGGAGTTTGTGCGGGAGACTGGTTGCTCCTGCATTTCCATAAAAGCCGCCGGGAGAAGGGCAGAGCCTGCCGCTCCCGGCGGCTTTTTGCGTTCCCGCGCGAAGTGTGCTATACTGGTACAAAAGGCAGATGCGGGAGGAAAAACCATGAGCAAAGTGTACAGCTGGCGGAAACTGAACGAAAAAGAACTGACGAGGGTCTATCTGGACGAAATGCGGCGGGACTTTCCGCCCACGGAGCTCAAGCCCCTGAGCATGATCCTGAACAGCGAAGCGGACGGCACCGCCCACACATGGGGCGTGTTCGACGGCGAAACACTGGCGGCGTACCTGCTCATGGTGCGCCCGGCAGGCAGCAGGGTGAGCCAGCTGGATTACTTTGCCGTGCTGCCGGAATACCGTGCTGCAGGGCTGGGCGCGCAGCTGCTGGCCGACCTGCCGCAGCATGAGCGCGGTGCGCAGGCCATCCTCATTGAGGCCGAATGCCCGGATAAGGCGGAGGACGAAGCTATGGCTATGCGGCGGCTGGGCTTTTACGCCCGGTGCGGCGCGCGGGACACCGGATTCACCGAGCACCTGTTCGATGCATGGTTCCGCATTCTGGTGCTGGACTGCCCGGGTGCCGGTACCTTTGCGGACCGGCAGGCCGTGGATGCACTGGTGGACTGCTACCGCCGTACCATCAGCGAGACCGAGTGGCAGAAGTACGTGCAGTTCTACTGCCCGGACGGAACAAAATACTGCTGAGCAGAAGGCGCTCTGTGCAAATTATGTGTACAGAGCGCCTTTTTGTCATATTTTTGTTGACAGACTCCCAAAAAGTGGTACGCTAAAAGCACAGCAAAATGCTTTTAGAGGAGGGCAATATTATGGCAGAAAAAATGACCCGGCGTACCTTTATGAAGGGCGCAGCAGCTGCGGCTGCAGCAATCTCTTTGTCCGGCGTGCTGGTCGGCTGCGGCGGTGGAAGTGCTGCGGCCGATGAGGTGAAGCTGGGCGCATATACGGTGAAACTGTACAGTGCGAATACACATGCAGAAGTACAGGGCACCGGCGGCTCTTCGTATAAGATCACGGCAAAGGCAGATATTACATTTGATAAGAATGCGGGAGGCACATTCCAGGAACTGCCCTGTAAAGGAATGTTTACGGGTAAGATCGACACGGTTTCTCTGAATACAGACAAACCGACCGGCAGCCTTAAGATGTCGAATTTCGCAGTTCTGAACTGGTTCATGAGCAAGGCGACGGTTGATGTGGATATGACTGTCCCGGATGCGGAAACTTACCAGAAGATCGCAGACGGGACGCCGGTAGAAGTGACGGTCAAGATCAATAATATTGAAGGAACGCTGTACATTGTGCAGAGCGGCAAGGAGTTCCATGTGGTAAACACGGACCCCGGCACTGCAAACTGAGAAACAGCGCAGCATAACGAATCGAAAAGCGGAAGGTGTCATTGAGCGGCACCTTCCGCTTTTTGTCACCCTGCCCAGCGGAAAGCGGAAATTTTCGGCGCTTTTTCGGAAAATGTAAAATCAAGAGCGATGATTCCGTGACTGACTTTACAAAAAGCTGACAGACAGACAAACTCATGCGCCAAAGATTTACCTCCATTTTGCGCGGGTGTGGTCGCACGGAAAACGGCGGTGCGGTACAATAAGGCCGTTCCCAAGGAAAACACATCAAAACAAGAAAACATCGGCCGGAAATGCATTCCGGCATTTATTGGAGGAAAAGGGTTATGAAAAAGATCACCCGTCGTTCGTTTATCACTGTCTGCGGCGCTGCTGCTGCAGCTATGGCTCTGACCGCCTGCGGCGGCGCAGCCTCTTCCACTGTGGCATCCTCTGCTGCGGAGTCCACCTCTTCTTCTGCCGCTGCTGAGACCGCTGCAGGCACCCTGTCCGGCAATGTGGCTACCGGCGGTTCTACCTCTATGAAGAACGTCATCGCTGCCCTGACCGAGGGTTTTGCCGAGGTGGAGCCGGGTGTCACCGTCAGCTACGACCCCACCGGTTCCGGCGCAGGCATCACCGGTGCTACCGATAAGACGCTGGACATCGGCCTGTCCTCCCGCGCCCTGAAGGACGACGAGAAGAACGACGTGGACGGCACCACCGTGGCTCTGGACGGCATCGCCATCGTTGTCAACAAGGACAGCAAGGTGGCAGACCTGACCGTAGATCAGTTGAAGCAAATGTTCACCGGCGAGATCACCAACTGGAAGGATGTGGGCGGCGACGACGGCGAGATCGTTCTGGTGGGCCGCGAGGCCGGTTCCGGCACCCGCGATGGCTTTGAGAGCATCGTGGACGTGAAGGACAGCTGCAAGTACGCACAGGAGCTGACCGCTACCGGCGCTGTCATCAGCGCTGTGGAGGCCAATCCTCTGGCCGTCGGCTACGCTTCCCTGTCCGCTGTGGGCGACACCGTTGCCATGGTTACAGTGGAGGGTGTGGAGTGCAGCGAGGACACCGTGAAGGACGGCAGCTACAAGATCCAGCGTCCCTTCGTGTTCGTCACCAACAAGAGCGTGACCCTGTCGGAGCAGGCACAGGCCTTTGTGGACTTTGCCACCAGCAAGGACGCTGCCGACCTCATCCGCACCGCAGGCGCTGTGCCGGTGAACGAGTAACGGTTAGCGGGCTCGCCCTCTCAGGCCGCTTCGCGTCCAGCTTGCTCCCCTTCTGGCACTTTGTGCCATCTCCCCCGGACGGGGGAGTCTATCAAAGGGAGAGCCCTTGGCAAAACCGCAAACTTTGCGTGGACTGCCAAAGCCTCCCCCTTTGAGGAAAGACTTCCCCCGTTCCGGGGGAAGATGTCGCGCAGCGACAAAAAGGGGAATGTGGCACGGCGTAAGCCGTGACGGAGAGGGCGAGGCCGTTCACAAAATACCCTGCCGCGTCGGGCTGCCGTTTCTGCGAGCCGACGCGGCTTTTATAAAGGATTTCAGCTATGAACAAAAAATCCTATCTGAGCCGGGTGCGGCTGCCCCGCACCCCCGCCGAATGGCTGGAAGCGGTGATGAACTTCATCTTCTTCCTGTGCGGGATGCTGGCGGTGGGCTGCGTGGTGCTCATCTCGGTGTATATGGTGGTCTCCGGTGTGCCGGCCATCCACAAGATCGGCCTGTTCCAATTCCTGTTCGGCACAAAGTGGGCCTCCACGGCGGCCCAGCCGCTGTTCGGCATCCTGCCCTTTATCCTGTCCAGCATCTACGGCACGCTGGGCGCTGCCATCATCGGTGTGCCCATCGGCCTGCTGACGGCGGTGTTCCTCTCCAAGGCCGCCGACCCCAAGCTGCGCACCGTGGTGGTCACCGCCATTGAGCTGCTGTCCGGCATCCCCAGCGTGGTGTTCGGCCTGCTGGGCATGCAGGTGCTGGTGCCCGCCGTGGCAAAGACCTTCGGCATGGCTTCCGGTGCCTGCCTGCTGAGCGCAATCGTGGTGCTTTCCATCATGATTTTGCCCAGCATCGTGTCCGTGTCGGTCACGGCACTGAACGCCGTGCCGCCGGAGTATGAGCAGGGCAGTCTGGCACTGGGTGCCACCGACACCGAAACATGGTTCAAGATCAGCATTCCGGCAGCCAAAAGCGGCATTGCCGCAGGCATTGTGCTGGGCATCGGCCGTGCCATCGGCGAGGCCATGGCGGTGATGATGGTGGCAGGCAACAGCCCCAACATGCCGGACAGTCCCTTCCGCAGCGTCACCTTCCTGACCACCGCCATCGCCAAGGAGATGAGCTATGCCGGCGGTCTGCAGCGGCAGGCGCTGTTCAGCATCGCGCTGGTGCTGTTCGTCTTTATCATGATCATCAATGTTGTGCTGAATGTTGTGCTGAAGGGAGGAAGCCGGGATGAATAAGGGCCTTTCGCCTTCCCGTCAGATGTGGAACCGGGTCATGACCGCACTGGTCTGGGCCAGCGCTGTGCTAGTGATGGTGCTGGTGGCCGGTATCATCGGCATGGTGCTGGTGCGGGGCATCCCCCACATCAGCTGGAAGTTCCTTTCCACCACTGCCAGTGTGCTGAAAAAGACCGACGGCATCCTGCCCGCCATTCTCAACACATTGTATGTCATTGTTCTGACATTACTGATCGTACTGCCGCTGGGCGTAGGCGCGGCAGTCTACCTGACCGAGTACGCCTCCAACCGGCGGATTATCGAGGTCATCGAGTTCACCAACGAAACGCTGGCCGGTATCCCCAGCATCATCTACGGTCTGGTGGGCATGCTGGTGTTCAGTCAGGCACTGGGCTTCCAGACCTGTCTGCTGTCCGGCAGCCTGACGCTGGTAGTGATGAACCTGCCCACCATCATCCGAACCACGCAGGAATCCCTCAAGACGGTGCCGCAGGGCTACCGGGAGGGTGCCATGGGCTTGGGTGCAGGCAAGTGGCACATCATCCGCACCATCGTGCTGCCCTGCAGCATCGACGGCATCGTGACCGGCTGCATTCTGGCTGTGGGCCGCATCGTGGGCGAAAGTGCGGCCCTGCTTTTCACCGCCGGTGCCGCAGAGGTCATTGCCAAGAGCGTGGCCAAAGCCTACACCTCCAACGGTGCCACCCTGTCGGTGCTGCTGTACCTGCGTGCCTTTGAGGACGGCGATTTCGCTTCCGCATGGGGCATCGGTGGGGTGCTGCTGGTGCTGGTGCTGGCCATCAACCTTGCGGCGCGGCTGGCAAAGACCAAGCTGAAACAGAAACAGTAAAATTTGATTTTACTGTTCAAAATGGCCTCCGCGTTCGCTCTGGCCATGAATAGCGGAAAATTTATTTTTATTTCGTAGATTTGAAAAATCCGCGGATTTTTCAAATCTACATTTTCACGGGAAGGGCCGAAACAGTAAACTTCCTGTTTGAATTCAACAATGAGGTACTCTATGGAAAACACGAATGTGCCGGTCATTTCGGCAAAAGACCTGAACCTCTGGTACGGCGACTTCAAGGCACTGAAAGGCATCTCGCTGGACGTGGGCGAGCGGGAGATCACCGCTCTCATCGGCCCTTCCGGCTGCGGCAAGTCCACCTTTTTAAAGACCCTCAACCGCATGAACGACCTTGTGCCGAATGTGCGCATCGAGGGCGATGTGCGGCTCAAGGGCGAGGATATCTTTGCCCGGGAAATGCAGCTTACCGACCTGCGCCGCCGGGTGGGCATGGTGTTCCAGAAGGCCAATCCCTTCCCCATGAGCATTTACGACAACATCACCTACGGCCCCAAGCTGCACGGCGTGCGCAATAAGGCTGAGCTGGACGAGCTGGTGGAAAGCAGCCTGCGGGGCGCGGCCCTGTGGGACGAGGTGAAGGACCGCCTGAAAAAGAGCGCGCTGAGCCTTTCCGGCGGACAGCAGCAGCGTCTGTGCATCGCACGCGCGCTGGCGGTGAAGCCCGAAGTGCTGCTGATGGATGAGCCCACCAGCGCTCTGGACCCCGGCTCCACCATGAAGGTGGAGGAGCTGATGAGTGAGCTGAAGAAGAACTATACGGTGGTCATCGTTACCCACAACATGCAGCAGGCGGCCCGTATCAGCGACCGCACCGCCTTCTTCCTGCTGGGCGAGCTGGTGGAAGTGGGCCCCACGGCGCAGATCTTCAGCGCACCGCAGGATAAACGCACCGAGGACTACATTTCCGGTCGGTTCGGTTAAAGGAGGAAACAGCTATGAGTATCCGTAAACAGTACGACACCGATCTGGAATCGCTGAAAAATTCGCTGACCGAAATGGGCCGCAACTCTGCCGATGCCGTGGAGAACGCTCTGGAAGCGCTCTGCGTTGCTGATGCCGATGCGGCTGCGGCCATCGTGAAGGGGGATGCCCGCATCAACAATATGGAGCGGGATATCGAGCACCGCTGCATGACGTTGCTGCTGCGTCAACAGCCGGTGGCAGGCGATCTGCGCCGCATCTCCACTGCCATGAAGGTGGTCACGGATATTGAGCGCATCGGCGACCATGCCGCCGACATCGCCGAGATCATCCCCCACCTTGTTACCGTCCGCAAAGAGGGCGACCCGGCGGTAAGTCAGGCCATTGTCATGGGCAAAAAGGCCCACCAGATGATTCTGGATGCCCTCGATGCCCTGACGGCAGAGGACGAAAATGCCGCCCGCAGGGTGATTGCCGCAGACGACGAGGTGGATTACGACTTCAATGCCATCAAGCATCAGCTGGCGCAGGAGATCGCCGAAGATCCCGGCAAGGTGGATGCAGCGCTGGACCTGCTGATGGTCATTAAGTATCTGGAGCGCATCGGCGACCACGCCGTGAATGTGGCCGAGTGGGTGCAGTTCGTGCGCACCGGCCGCTATAAGGACGAGAGCATGTTCTGAGCATTTCCCTTCCTCATTTTTGAGGGTTCGTGTTTTCTTTATTTCTCCTGAAAAAGGCCGTTTCTGCCCGGTGCGGAAGCGGTCTTTTTCTGTAAGACGAAACTCGTGGACGAAAAATAATAAAAGTTTTTTAGCTTTCTGCAATATTCCGGCAGGCCGGTTCGTATCAGAAGTGTAAGGGCCGGCAAAGGGCCTGCGATCTCTGTGCGGCGGGTGTCCGGCTTCCCCCAGTCCCCGCCCGCCGCACCTTTATGGAGGAAGATCAAAATGACACAGATGAAGCATTTTCCGCTGGAAGCACGCAGCGAGACGGTCAGCCGCGAAGCACTGGTGCAGGCGGCACTCAAAGAGATCACCCAGAATTACCGCGAAGCAAGCCTTTCCAACGTGGCACGGGAGTACGGCGTTTCGCTGGCATATGTCAGCGAGTGCGTGCGTGCCCAGACCGGACGCACCTATAAGGAATTGCTGCAAAAGCACCGTATGGAGACCGCTGCCCGCCTGCTGCGCCGCAGCGACATGAACATCCAGCAGATCATTTCTCTGGTGGGCTACGAGAACACCAGCTATTTCTACCGCCTGTTCCACGAGCGGTATGGTCTCAGCCCGCGGGAATACCGGCTGGTGCGCACCGGCCATGGCCGCGCCAGCGCATAAGGTACTTGCTCTAAAAGCAGGGACTGCTGCACATCGTTTTAGCCGAAAGTGCAGCAGCCCCTGCTTTTTGCCGTTTTGGAGCAGTTTAAGGTACTTTGGTGCGGGAACTGGATTTTTATGGTAATTTGTAGTACAATAAGAACAATTCTCAAAGTGCTGTGCCGAACCGAGCGCAGCACAGAAAAGACGAGGTGGAATGGAATGTTTCGTGGAGCAGTGAGAGGTGATCTTGCGCAGATCCTGAAGATCTATGCCCATGCCCGTGCCGCAATGAAGGAATCCGGCAACCCGACCCAATGGGGGGATGATTTCCCGCCGCAGGAACTGCTGGAGGAGGATATCGACTCGAACCGGTTGTTCCTCTATGTGGTCAACGGACAGATCGAGGCCGTATTTGCATTTATTCTGGGGGCAGACCCCACCTATGCCGCCATTGAGGACGGCCAGTGGCTGGACGATACCCTGCCCTATGGCACGGTGCACCGTCTGGCATCGGCCGGAAAGCACAAGGGCGTGGCATCGGCAGTGCTGGACTGGAGCATGGAGCACTGCCAGAGCCTGCGTGCCGACACCCACGCCGACAACAAGATCATGCAGCATCTGCTGGAAAAGAACGGCTTTACCCGCTGCGGCATCATCCATGTGGCAGACGGCTCGCCCCGCTTTGCCTACCAGAAGCTTGCCCCCACCCAGCCGCTGGAAGCATAAAAATACAAAAACCTCTGGAGCTGTTGCACTGGATTTTATCCTTGCGCAACAGCCCCTTTTATTTTTCCTGAAAAGCAAACCTGTCCTTGCTACAAATACAGATTGACAGAAAAACCCCATGGGCACCGACCTGAATGCAAATTTGTGAACGAAAAATGTCTGAAAATGCTTTCATTTCTCTGCCGTATGTGCTATAATAACACCCGTCCTTGTGTAAGAGACAGGAAGCTGTGCGCCATTGGCGTACAATAGGAAAGAGGAGTGTCTATATGAAAACGTTGAATAAGGCAGTTGCCCGCTACAACGGCATCAGCCTGATCGTTCGCATTCTGATCGGTCTGATCATCGGTGCGGTGCTGGCTCTGGTGGCCCCCGGTGCAGGCTGGGTGGGTGAACTGGGCAGCCTGTTCGTTGGCGCACTGAAGGGCATCGCCCCGGTGCTGGTGTTCGTGATTGTGGCAAGTGCTCTGGCACAGGGTTCTTCCAAGCTGGACCGCCGCTTCGGCACGGTCATCTGGCTGTACATGCTCACCACCTTTCTGGCTGCTGCCATCGCAGTGGTGACTAGCTTTATGTTCCCGGTCACGGTCGTGCTGGCAGACGCTGCCCAGTCGGACGTGGTGCCGCAGGGTCTGGGCGAAGTGATGGGCACTCTGCTCACCAACTTTGTGGCAAACCCCGTCAGTGCCATCATGAGCGGCAACTACATCGGCATCCTGTTCTGGGCCTGCATGTTCGGCGTGGCCATGAAGAAGATCGGCTCTGACACCACCAAGACCTTTATGGCAAACACCGCCGATGCGGTCTCCCAGATCGTGCGCTGGATTATCAATCTGGCACCCTTCGGCATCATGGGTCTGGTCTACACCAATGTTTCCGGCAACGGCCTTGCCATCTTTACCCAGTACGGCAAGCTGCTGGCCCTGCTGGTGGGCACCATGCTGTTCATGGCCCTCATCGTCTCCCCCCTCATCATGTTCCTCTATCTGGGCTGCAACCCCTATCCGCTGGTGTTCCGCTGCCTGCGTGAGTCCGGCCTGACCGCCTTCTTCACCCGCAGCTCCGCCGCCAACATCCCCGTGAACATGGCTCTGTGCGAAAAGCTGGGTCTGGACAAGGATATGTACTCCGTCTCCATCCCGCTGGGCGCTACCATCAACATGGACGGTGCCGCCATCACCATCACCATCATGACGCTGGCCGCTGCTAACACTTTGGGCATTCAGGTGTCTCTGCCTGCAGCCATCGTGCTGAGCGCCATGAGCGCTCTGGGTGCCTGCGGTGCTTCCGGCGTGGCCGGCGGTTCCCTGCTGCTGATCCCCATGGCCTGCTCCCTGTTCGGCATTTCCAACGATGTCGCCATGCAGATGGTGGGCGTCGGCTTCATCATCGGCGTGGTGCAGGACTCTGTGGAGACTGCCCTGAACTCTTCCGGTGACGTGGAGTTCGCCGCCACCGCCGAGTACCATCAGTGGCGCAAGCAGGGCAAGCCCCTGCCGGAGTTCCTGAGCGGCAAGAAGAATTAAAAGAGTAAAAAAATGGCTGGCATCCTGCGATGCCAGCCATTTTTTGTCAGTCGATGACCTTTGCCTTCTGCAAAGCCACCAAAATCAGCGGGATGAGCACCAGCTGTGCAATGATGCCCGGCACGGCGGTGAGCAGTGCGCCGGACAAAAACGCGCTGAACGGGAAGCTGGAACCGGTCAGGCCGGCCAGCACAAAGCGTACCGTACCCCAGACCAAACGGCCTGCCACCATGGCGGTGACAAGAGAAGCGTACATCATGGGCACGGTGTGCTTCACCTTGTGCCAGAGCACGCCGGACACAAGGCCGTAGGCGGCCAGCTCAAAGGCCATGGCAATGGCGATGGGGAACATCGGCGGCATGCCGAACAGCACCGACCGCACCAGCGGAGCAATGAAGCCCACGGCAAGGCCCCATGGGCCGCCCAGCACAAAGCCGCACAGCAGAATGGGAAAGTGCATCGGGCACAGCATGTTGCCCACCTGCGGCACATGGCCGGTGATCATGGGCAGCACAAAGGCCAGTGCAAGGAACAGTGCAGCCAGCACGAGGCTGCGGGTGGTGGAATGGGGGTTCGTTTTCATAAAAAGCTTCCTCCTTTGGCCAGACAAAAAAGGGGTCTGCCCGGCTTACAAGCCAACGGCAGACCCCTTCGTGGTGTCTATAGCAGCAAAAATAAGATGGCAGAACGCAAAGGCCCCCTGTGGGTTTTGCTCTGCACCGCTGCGTAAGCGCAGCGGTGGATAAAATGCTCTATCAGGATGGAGAACACGGGCTTCTGTCCGCACACCCGGCTTCGTGCCGGAATCTGTGAAAAATATAGCAGATGCCTCTGGCTTTGTCAAGATACGGCAAAAAGCCTGCAATTTGACCAAAAAGCGGCAAATTTCCGTGAATATTTCCCCGCGTGTGTACATTTTGCATGAAGAAGCTTGACCTTTTTGCATAGAATAGCTAATATAAACTTGAAAAAGAGCGCGCTGCGGGCAGCAGGACTGCACCGGCGCTGACGAAAGGCTTTTTTGAACATGTGCAAATCTGAGGTTCATACGGGAGGACCATCATGACAAATGCAGAAAAACTTACTCTGGCCAAGCACGCCTGCCACATCCGCATGGGCGTGATCGAGGGCACGCACAGCGCAAAGTGCGGCCATCCGGGCGGCAGTCTGGATATCGCCGAGCTGCTGAGCTACCTCTATTTCGTGGAAATGAACATCGACCCGAAGGACCCCAAGATGGCCGACCGCGACCGTCTGGTGCTGTCCAAGGGCCATGCTGCACCGGCACTGTATGCAGCGCTGGCAGAGCGCGGCTATTTCCCGGTGGAAGACCTCAAGACCCTGCGTAAGATCGGCAGCTATCTGCAGGGCCACCCCAACATGAACGAGACCCCGGGCGTGGATATGTCCACCGGCAGTCTGGGTCAGGGCGTGTCTGCCGCTTGCGGCATGGCACTGGGTGCCAAGCACGCCGGTAAGCCCATCAACGTCTTTGCCATCGTGGGCGACGGCGAGGTGGAAGAGGGCGAGTGCTGGGAAGCTTTCATGTTTGCCGCACACTACGGCCTTTCCAACCTGTGCGTTGTGCTGGACCGCAACCATCTGCAGATCGACGGCACCACCGAGACCGTGATGAACAGCGCCCCGCTGGAAGAGAAGCTGAAGGCCTTCAACTTCAATGTTGTCACCATCGACGGCCACGACTACGACCAGATCGAAGCCGCCATGCAGGCATTCCATGCAGAGACTGTAAAGCCCACCTGCATCATCATGGACACCACAAAGGGCAAGGGCGTTTCCTATATGACCAACTCTGTGGACTGGCACGGCAAGGGCCCCAACGATGACGAGTACAAGATCGCAATTGAGGAACTGAACGCCGCATACGCCGCGCTGGAGCAGGAGGAAAACTAAGATGGCAGATGTGAAGAAGATCGCTACCCGTGAAAGCTACGGCAACACCCTGAAGGAGCTGGCCGCAGAGGGCCACGAGGATCTGGTGGTGCTGGACGCAGACCTTGCTGCCGCCACCAAGACCGGCATGTTCCGCAAGGCTTACCCGGATCGTCATTTTGACTGCGGCATTGCCGAGGGCAACATGATGGGCGTGGCTGCGGGCCTGTCCACCATGGGCTACGTGCCCTTTGTTTCCAGCTTTGCCATGTTCGCCGCCGGCCGTGCCTTTGAGCAGGTGCGCAACTCCATTGGCTATCCCCACCTGAACGTGAAGATCGGTGCTACCCACGGCGGCATCTCGGTGGGCGAGGACGGCGCTTCCCATCAGTGCTGCGAGGACTTTGCCCTCATGCGCAGCATCCCCGGCATGACCGTGGTCTGCCCCGCCGACGATGTGGAGGCCCGTGCCGCTGTGCGTGCTGCCTACGCAATGGAAGGCCCCGTCTATCTGCGCTTTGGCCGTTTGGCTGTGCCTGTGTTCCACGATGCCGAGAACTATCACTTCGAGATCGGCAAGGGTGAGCAGATCACTGAGGGCAGCGACATTGCCATCATCGCCACCGGCCTGATGGTCAACGAAGCCCGCATGGCTGCGGAGCAGCTGGCTGCCGAGGGCATCCATGCCCGGGTCATCAACATCCACACCATCAAGCCTCTGGACGAGGAGATCGTCCTCAAGGCTGCAAAGGAGTGCGGCAAGGTCATCACCGCCGAGGAGCACAACGTCATCGGCGGTCTGGGCGAGGCCGTCTGCGCCGTGCTGAGCGAAAAGCTGCCTACTCCGGTGCGCCGCGTAGGCGTGCAGGACGTGTTCGGCTGCTCCGGCCCTGCATGGGACCTGCTGCGTGAGTACGGTCTGGACGCCGCTACCATCTGCAAGACTGCCCACGAAATGCTGGGCAAATAAAGCTGTCCGGAATCTCACAAAAGCTGAAGGGGCTGCTGCACGTTTGTTCAAAACGATGTGCAGCAGCCCCTTTTTGCGCCCCAATGTGACCCGGTTACGGAAAAGCCCTGGCGTTTTGGGTATACTGATGCCATAAGAACAACCACGAACGAACCCTTTCAGGAGGTAGAAATATGGCAGTTGTTACGATCACGAAAGAAAATTTTGAGCAGGAGGTGCTGCAGAGCGCAAAGCCTGTCCTGCTGGACTTCTGGGCCAGCTGGTGCGGCCCCTGCCGCATGCTCAGCCCCGTTGTGGACGAGGTAGCTGAGGAGCGCACCGATGTGAAGGTGGGCAAGGTGAATGTGGACGAGCAGCCGGAGCTGGCCGGGGAGTTCGGCGTCATGAGCATCCCCACTCTGCTGGTGTTTGAGCAGGGCAAGCTGGTGCGTCAGGCCGTGGGTGCCCGCCCGAAGGCCAGTGTGCTGGAGCTGCTTGGGTAAATATGCGTGCTGAAAAGGAGCTGTTGCGCCATGCGACGGCTCCTTTTCTTCTTTTCCCTGTACAAACGCACAGAAAAATCGTATCATTGAGTTGGAAACACCGTCACTTTCCTACTTTACAACTTTACCGAGATAAAGTAAAATAAACTCAAGTAAGAAATGGGGGAACCGACAATGGAATTCAGCATTGCAAACCTGCAGCCCAAGGAGCGCGCCTCCTTTGCGCTGCGCGCCTTGTACGAAGCGGCGGGCTGCCGCAAGTATCATATGGGCCGGTTTGAGGAGTACGGCCTGTATCAGGCCAACCGCAGCTTTTTGTCGTCCGAGCAGGTCATCACCTTTACCGATCTGGATGGCCGTCTGCTGGCCCTCAAGCCGGACGTGACCCTCTCCATTGCCAAGACGGCACAGCCCGCCCCCAGCGAGACCCTGTGCTACTACTATCACGAGAACGTCTACCGCCCTTCCGCCGAGAGCCACACCTTTAAAGAGATCAGCCAGATGGGCCTTGAGATGCTGGGTGCGGTGGGCGAAGCACAGGTGCAGCAGGCGGTGTGTCTGGCGGCGCGGTCGCTGGATGCGCTGGGGGCCGAGTGGGTGCTGGAAGTGAGCCACATGGGCTACCTGTTCGGCCTGTTCGACGCGCTGGGCGTGCCGGATGCCGCCCGCGCAAAGCTGCTGGAAAAGCTGCGGGAGAAAAACGCCCACGAGCTGCGGGCTGCAGCCGGAGCAGCCGGTCTTGCCGATGCCGCCGACATCCTGTGCAGCGTGCTGGGCCTCTGCGGCAGCTATGCCGATACCCTTGCAAAGGCCGCTGCCCTGTGCCGCAATGACGCCATGCGCGCGGCTGTGGCCGAGCTGGAAGCGCTGGCTGTGCCGCTGGAAAAGGCGGGCGGCGTGATCCGGCTGGACATGACGCTGGCCGGTGAGATGGAATACTACAACGGCCTTGTGTTTCAGGGCTATCTGAAAGCCCTGCCCCGCCCCCTGCTCAAGGGCGGCCGCTACGACCTGTTGATGCAGAAGTTCACCCCCGGTGCCGGTGCCATCGGCTTTGCGGTCTATCTGGACGAGCTGGACCGCCTGAGCGCCCCGCTGCCGCCGGTGCAGAAGAACAGCACCGACAGGGTGATGCTGAACGTGGCTCTGCCCAAGGGCCGTCTGGGCGATAAGGTGTATCACCTGCTGGCGGGCATCGGCTACGGCTGCCCGGAGGACTACAACGCCACCCGCAAGCTGGTGGTGGAAAACCCGGAGGCCGGCATCCGCTACTTCCTCGTCAAGCCCAGCGACGTTGCCATCTATGTGGAGCACGGTGCCGCCGATGTGGGCATCGTGGGCAAGGACATCCTCACAGAGGCTTCTGCCGATGTGTACGAGCTGCTGGACACCGGCCTTGGCAAATGCCGCATGTGCGTTGCCGCCCCGGCCGATTACCAAGACGACCCCAGCCGCCCGGTGCGGGTGGCCACCAAATTCGTCAACATTGCAAAGAGCTACTACGCATCTATGGGGCGGGACATCGATATCATCAAGCTGAACGGCTCCATTGAGCTGGCCCCCATTCTGGGCCTTTCGGACGTCATCGTGGATATCGTGGAGACCGGCACCACCCTGCGGGAGAACGGCCTGAAGGTGGTCACCGAGTTCATGCCCATCTCGGCCCGGTTCATTGCCAACAAGGCCAGCTACCAGTTCAAGCACGCCGAAATGGACACCATGCTGGAAAAGCTGCGGGCGGAACTGCAGAACAAGGAGGAAGCAAAATGATCAAGCTGTATAACTTTGACGAGCTGAAGCCCGAAGAGATTCTGAACCGTGATATCCGCGCGGAAAAGAACGTGGAGGATGTGGTGGACGGCATCATTGCCGATGTGCGCGCCCGGGGCGACGATGCCCTGAAGGATTATGCGCTGAAATTTGACGGCGCGAAGATCGATGCCCTGCAGGTGACGCAGGAGGAGATCGACGAAGCCTTTGCGGGCATGGACCCCTACTTCCTCGAAACGCTGCGCGAAGCCGCTGCCAACATCGAGAGCTTCCACCGCCAGCAGGTGCACAAGAATTTTGTGGTGAACGACAAGCCCGGCATCGTGCTGGGGCAGAAATATACCCCCATTGAAAAGGCCGGTGTCTATGTGCCCGGCGGCACGGCGGCCTATCCCTCTACCGTGCTCATGGACGTGATCCCGGCAAAGGTGGCAGGCGTGTCCGAGATCGTCATGACCACCCCCGCCGGAAAGGACGGCAGGGTGAACCCGGTCATCCTTGCAGCCGCTGCCACCGCAGGCGTGACCAGGATCTTCAAGACCGGCGGCGCACAGGCTGTGGCGGCTCTCGCCTACGGCACCCAGAGCATCCCTGCGGTGGATAAGATCGTTGGCCCCGGCAACATCTACGTTGCCACCGCCAAGCGCAAGGTGTTCGGCAAGGTGGGCATCGATATGATCGCAGGCCCCAGCGAAATTCTGGTGCTGGCCGACGGCGGCTGCAACCCCGCATGGGTGGCAGCAGACCTGCTGAGTCAGGCCGAGCACGACAAACTGGCAAGCCCGGTCCTCGTCACCGACAGCCCGGAGCTGGCCAAGGCCGTGCAGGCGGAGCTGGAGGTGCAGATCCCGCAGCTGCCCCGTGCCGCCATCGCCCGCGCCAGCGTGGACGACAACGGCAAGATCATCCTCTGCACCGACCTGCACAAGGCCATTGAAGCCTGCAACATCATTGCACCGGAACATCTGGAAGTGTGCGTGGAGGACCCCTTCGGCGTGCTGAACGAGATCAAAAACGCAGGCAGCATCTTCCTTGGCCGCAACGTGCCGGAAGCGCTGGGCGATTACTTTGCAGGCCCCAACCACACCCTGCCCACCAGCGGCACCGCCCGCTTCTCAAGCCCCTTGGGCGTAGACGACTTTGTAAAAAAGTCCAGCTTCCTCTACTACACCCGGGAAGCGCTGGGCGAAGTAGCCCCCCGCATCGCCGATTTTGCCGAGCGCGAGGGCCTGCACGCCCACGCCCGCAGCGTGACCATCCGGTATGAAAAGTGAGGATTTGAACCATGAGTAAATTCCTTTCTCCCACGCTGGCCGCTGTCACCCCCTACACCCCGGGTGAGCAGCCGCAGGATCAGCAGTACATCAAACTGAACACCAACGAAAGCCCCTATCTGCCCTCCCCGGCGGTGATCGCTGCCGTGAGCGAGCACGAGGTGGAAAAGCTGCGCCTTTACTCCGACCCCGCCTGTGCCGACCTGCTCAAGGCGGCCGCAGCCCACTTCGGTTTGCAGCCGGAGCAGATCATGCCCGGCAATGGCAGCGACGAGAACCTCTTCTTTGCGCTGCGTGCCTTCTGCGACGCAGACCACCCGCTGGCCTATGCCGACATCACCTACGGCTGCTACGGCGTGTGGTGTGGGCTGATGCACATTCCCAGCCACATCATCCCGCTGAAAGAGGATTTCACCCTTGACCCGAAGGACTACTACGGCCTGAACCAGACCATCGTCCTTGCAAACCCCAACGCCCCCACCGGTATTGCACTGCCCCGGGCGGAAATTGAGGGCATCTTAAAGGCAAACCCGAACAATGTGGTCATCGTGGACGAGGCCTATGTGGACTTTGGCGGCGAGAGCTGCGTGCCCCTCATCGACCAGTACGAGAACCTGCTGGTGGTGCAGACTTTTTCCAAGTCCCGGCAGCTGGCCGGTGCGCGTCTGGGTCTTGCCATGGGCAATGCAAAGCTCATTGCCGACCTGAACCGGGTCAAGTTCAGCCTGAACCCCTACAACATCAACCGCCTGACCCTGAAGGCCGGGCAGGCTGCGCTGGAAGATACCGCTTATTTTGACAGGACCCGCGCCGCCATCGTGGACACCCGCGCATGGACAAAACAACAGCTGGAACAGCGCGGATTTGCCGTGCTGGACAGCCGCTCCAACTTCCTGTTTGCAAGTACCAACAGGAAAGACGGCGAAACACTCTACAAAGAGTTGAAGAAAAATGGCATTCTGGTGCGCCATTTTGACGCGCCCCGCATCCAGAACTGGCTGCGCATCACCATTGGCACGCCGGAACAGATGCAGACGCTTATGGAAACGCTGGATAAGATCATGGAGGAATGAACCATGCCGAACCGAATGATCTCGCTGGAACGCAACACCAATGAGACCCAGATCGACCTTACCCTTGATCTGGACGGCACCGGCCGCTACGAGGTGGACACCGGGTGCGGCTTTCTGAACCACATGCTGGAGCTGTTCGCCCGCCATGGCCGTTTTGACTTAGTGCTCACCTGCCACGGCGATGTGCAGGTGGACTACCACCACACCACCGAGGATGTGGGCATTGCACTGGGTCAGGCCTTTGCACGGGCGCTGGGCGATATGCGCGGTATCCAGCGCTACGGCAGCTTTTATCTGCCCATGGATGAAGCGCTGATCCTGTGCGCCGTCGATCTTTCGGGCCGCTGCACTCTGAACTGGGATGTCCATTGCAGCACCGAAAAGGTGGGCGATTTTGACGTGGAGTGCGCCAAGGAATTCTGGCTGGGCTTTGCCCGCAGCGTGCCGGCCACTGTCCATTTTGTACAGTTTGCCGGTGAAAATACCCACCACATCCTCGAGGCCTGCTTCAAGGGCGCAGGCCATGCATTGGGCGCGGCCGTGAAGATCGACGAAGCCCACAAGGACGAAATTCCTTCCACGAAAGGACTGCTGGTATGATCGCAATTATCGATTACGGCGTGGGCAACCTGTTCAGCCTGAAGTCCAGCCTGAAACAGCTGGGACTGGAAGCCGTTGTGACTGCGGATGCGGACACCATCCGCAAAGCCGACCGGCTCATCCTGCCGGGCGTGGGCGCTTTTGCCGATGCCATGGCAAAGCTGGAGGCAACGGGTCTTGTGCCGGTCATGAAAGAAGAAGCCGAAAAGAAGCCGCTGCTGGGCATCTGCCTTGGCATGCAGCTGCTGTTTGAAAAGAGTTACGAGTACGGTGAGCACGAAGGCCTTGGCTTTGTGAAGGGCGAGGTCTGCCCGCTGGAGCCCGACCTTGCGGACAAGAGCCTGAAGGTGCCGCAGATCGGCTGGAACGCCTTGCACCTTGTAAAGGACGACCCGCTGTTCAAGTACATCCGTGAGGGAGAATACGTCTATTACGTCCACAGCTACTACGGCAAGAACTGTACGGAGAGTACACTGGCTGTGAGCGACTATTCCATTCCCGTCACCGGCGCGGTGCGGGCAGGCAGGGTGTACGGCACCCAGTTCCACCCGGAAAAGAGCGGGGATACCGGCCTGCGCATTCTGAAAGCATTTGCGGAATTGTAAGGAGAAAAATTATGCAGCTTTTTCCAGCCATCGACCTGCGGGGCGGCAAGGTGGTGCGCCTGACGCAGGGCGACTACAGCCGCATGACCGTCTACGGCGAGGACCCCTGTGCACAGGCGCGGGAGTTCCTTGCAGCGGGGGCCAAAAATCTGCACGTCGTCGATCTGGACGGCGCAAAGGACGGCACCCTTTCCAACTACGATACCATTGCCGCGCTGGCAAAACAGGGCGGCTTATACATTGAGGTGGGCGGCGGCATCCGCACCGAGGAGCGCATTGAAACATATCTTTCCCTCGGCGTGGGCCGCTGCATCCTTGGCAGCGTGGCGGTGACGGATTTTGCCTTTACCGCCCGGATGCTGAAAAAATACGGCGATAAAATTGCCGTGGGCGTGGACGCAAAGGACGGCTATGTGGCCATCCATGGCTGGAAGGAGGTCAGCGCCGAGCCGGGCGTGGACTTCTGCAAGCGGCTGGAAGATGCCGGATGCACCGCCATCATCTACACGGACATTGCCTGCGACGGTGCCATGAGGGGCACGAACCTCGGACTGTACCGCACGCTTGCCAAAGAGGTGCCCGGCGTGGCCTTTACGGCCAGCGGCGGCATCTCGTCCGAAGCAGAGCTTCTGGAACTGAAAAAAATGGGCACTGCCGCTGCCATTTTGGGCAAGAGCCTGTACACCGGCGCACTGGACCTTGCGCGCTGCGTGCATCTGGTGCAGGAGTGAACGGAGGGGAAACGACATGATCACCAAACGCATTATCCCCTGCCTTGATGTGCGAAATGGCCGCGTGGTCAAGGGCACGAACTTTGAAGGCATCCGGGACGTGGCCGACCCGGTGGAAATGGCCCGCATGTACAACGCTGCCGGTGCCGACGAGCTGGTGTTCTACGATATCACCGCCAGCTTCGAGGGGCGGGCACTGTTCACGGATATCCTGACCCGCGTCGCCAGCGAAATTTTTATCCCGCTCACGGTAGGCGGCGGCATCAACACGCTGGAAGATTTTGACCGGGTGCTCAAGTGCGGCGCGGACAAGGTCAGCGTCAACTCGGGCGCACTCAAAAATCCCGGCCTTATCCCGGCGGCAGCACAGCGCTACGGCAACCAGTGCGTGGTGCTCTCTGCCGATGTGAAGCGGGTGGACGGCCAGTTCCGGGTGTTCGCCAAGGGCGGGCGCGAGGACACCGGCCGGGATGCACTGGACTGGATCAGCTGGTGCGTGGACCACGGCGCAGGCGAGATCTGCCTGAACAGCATCGATACCGACGGCGTGCGCAGCGGATTCGACCTTGAGATGCTGGATGCAGTTGCGGCGCGGGTGAACGTGCCCATCATTGCCAGCGGCGGCGCAGGCAAAAAGGAAGACTTTCTGGAGCTGTTCCGCCACAAGGGCATCGACGCAGGCCTTGCGGCGGGCATCTTCCACCAGAAGCTGCTGACCATCCGCGACCTGAAAGAATACCTCAACGCAAACGGCGTGGAGATGCGGCTGTAACGCCGGGGCATTTCTCCCCGGCGCGGGGAGAAGCCGTAACGCGAAACTGGATTTCCGCAAAAACAACCCGCAAACTCTTGCGTTTGCGCACCGAATACGCTAAACTAGTAATATCCCCATCCGGGGAGGGAGAACCGTTATGAATCTGAAATTTGATGAAAAGGGCCTGATCCCTGCCATCGTGCAGGACCACTACACCAAAGAGGTGCTCACCCTCGCATACATGAACGCCGAGACGCTGGCGCTCACCATTGCCGAGGGCCGCACTGTGTTCTGGAGCCGCAGCCGTCAGGAGATCTGGCGTAAGGGCGAGACCAGCGGCAATGTGCAGCGGGTGGTGTCCATCACCGCCGACTGCGATGCCGATGCACTGGTGGTGGAAGTGGTCAAATCCGGCCCCGCCTGCCACACCGGCGCCGAGAGCTGCTTTTTCAACGAAGTATACGTCTCGCCGGAGCTGAAGCAGTTCAGCTGGCAGGGCCTGTACCAGCTCATCAAGGGCCGCAAGGATAGCCCCAAGGAGGGCAGCTACACCACCTACCTGTTCGAGAAGGGCAAGGAGAAGATCCTGAAAAAGGTGGGCGAAGAGTGCACCGAGGTCATCATTGCGGGCGAAAAAGAGGATAAGGAAGAGACCGTTTACGAGATCAGCGATCTTGCCTACCATGTTCTGGTGCTGATGGTCAGCGCCGGCATCACGGTGGAGGATGTGACCCGTGAACTGGAAAAACGTCACGTCATTGACCACAAGGTCAAACAGGAAAGGATGCAGTGAATTATCTATGGCAGATTATAAGAAGTCCAGTGTCCATTGCCACTCCACCATGTGCGATGGCAAAAATACCTTGCAGGATATGGCAAGTGCTGCGTGTGCGCAGGGCCTGACCACGCTGGGCTTCACCGGCCATAGCTACACCCAGCGCGACCGTGAATACTGCATGAGCCCCAGCCGCACCGCCCAGTACAAGGCCACCATTGCCAAGCTCAAGACTGAGTACAAGGGCAAGGTGGATATCCTGTGCGGCATCGAGTGGGATATCCTGAGCGAGGATAAGCGCACCGGCTACGATTACTGGATCGGCAGCGCACACCACCTGTACGGCAAGAACACCGGCAAGTATTACGAGATCGATTTCCGCCCGCAGGACCTGTGGGACTGCATCAACGATGATTTTGACGCAGACCCCCTTGCCGCTGTGGAAGCCTACTTTGCCGAGGTGGAAAAGGTGGCTGCCCTCAAGCCGGATATTCTGGCCCACATCGACCTCATCAAGAAGCTGAATGCCAACGGTGAGTTCTTCGACGAAGAGTCGCCCCGCTACAAGGCCGCTGCCCTCAAGGCACTGCAGGCCGCAAAGGCAAACGATTGCCTGCTGGAAGTGAATACCGGCGGTGTGTACCGCGGCTACCGCAAGGACTTCTACCCCGGCCCGTGGCTGCTGGGCGAGTGGCAGAAGATGGGTGGCAAGGTCATCATCACTTCTGATTCTCATGATATCAACAGCCTGACCTACGGCTTTGACGAAGCTGCCGCCGCCATCAAGGCTGCAGGCTTTACCAGCGTGCAGGTGCTTACCGGCAGCGGCTTCGAGACGCAGGAGCTGTAAGAGCGCTATTTTATTGCCAGCATCCTCGCCCTCTCAGTCATCGCTGACGCGATGCCAGCTCCCCCAAAGTGGGAGCCTTTGGCAGTCCACGCAAAGTGCATCGTTATGCCAAGGCCTCTCCCTTTGGGAGAGGTGGCACCGAAGGTGACGGAGAGGGCGAGCCAGCAAAAAGATCGATCATCTGCAATGCCTTTTCCTGTTTTTTATAAATCGGGAGGGGATTGCAGATGTTTTGTTTTGTGTACAGATATCTTAAAAGTTATAATTTTGGAGGACCCCTATGACCCACGCGCAGCCCCAAAAGAAAAGCTTCTTCAACATGAACGTAGACCTGATGCACGGGCCTATTTTAAAAAGCCTGCTGCTGTTCATGCTGCCCATTCTGGTTTCCAACCTGTTCCAGCAGCTCTACAACACGGTGGATACCATGATCGTGGGCAATGTGCTGGGCGATACAGCCCTTGCTGCCATTGGCTCCTGCGGCTCGATCTACGAGCTTTTAGTCGGCTTTGGCATCGGTATCGGCAATGGCCTTGCCATCGTTGCAGCGCGCTCCTACGGCGCGCAGGACGAAGACCTGCTCAAGCGCACGGTGGTGGGGTCGGTCGTCATTGGTCTGATCGCGTCGCTGGTCATTACAACGGCAGGCTTTTTCGGCCTGCATGCCCTGCTGCAGCTGCTGGATACCCCGGCGGAAATTCTGGAAGATGCCTACAGCTACATCATCGTGATCGACCTTGGCGTTGTGGTCATGTTTATGTATAACCTGTGCGCAGGCCTGTTGCGCGCCATTGGCAACAGCGTAATGCCGCTGGTGTTCCTGCTCATCAGCTCGGTGCTGAACGTGGGGCTGGACCTGTGGTTCATTGCCGGGGTTGGCATGGGCGTGCAGGGCGCAGCGGTGGCAACGGTCATTGCACAGGGCATCTCGGTGGTGCTGTGCGTTCTGTACGTGCTGGCAAAGGTGCACATCCTCATCCCGGAGAAAAAGCATTTCGCCGTGGGCAGTCATCTCTACTGGGAGCTGTTCAGCCAGAGCATCTCCATGGGCCTGATGAGCAGCATCGTGTCTGCGGGTTCGGTGGTGCTGCAGTACGGCATCAACGGGCTTGGCACCCTGACCATTGCGGGGCACACCGCTGCCCGCAAGCTGTTTGCCTTTACGGATATGCCGCTCATCTCCATGGCGAACGCCGGTTCCACCTTCGTTTCCCAGAACCGCGGCGCAAACCAGCCCGACCGTGTGCGCAGGGGAATGCGGCAGATGTATCTGTACTCGGTGGTGGTGATGGCCGCCGCCGTGGTGCTGATGAACTTTGGTGCTCAGTGGATGGTGCAGCTGATCTCCGGCTCTTCGGAACCCATCGTGCTGGAAAACGGTGCGCGGTACCTGCTGTGGAACGCACCCTTCTATGCCGTTCTGGGCGTGCTGCTGTGCACCCGCTACGCGCTGCAGAGCCTTGGCCAGAAGGTGCTGCCGCTGTTCTCCAGCGTGATCGAGCTGGTGGGCAAGGTGATCTTTGTGCTGGTGTTCATCCCGAAATTCCAGTACAACGCCGTGATCCTGTGCGAGCCCATCATCTGGTGCTTCATGGCGGCATATCTGGTGGCGGTGTACCTGCACGAGCCGTTTGTGTTCCCGAAAAAATAACCCTCTCAGTCATCGCTGCGCGATGCCAGCTCTCCCGAAAGGGAGAGCTTTTTGCATTTTACGGGAAGCACAAAGAAAGCTCCCCCTTTCGGGGGAGCTGGATGCGAACAAAGTGAGCAGACTGAGAGGGGTTACAGCGCCGAATAGCCAAAGCTGTTCACCAGCGCATCGATGTGCTGGCCGGCCTTGCACAGGGGACAGTCGCGGCTGTCAAAGCTGGCGTAGTCCGGCAGGCTGGCGGGGTCAAAGATGGAGGTGACTTCATAGCCCATGCACTCGTGGGTGGTGGCAAAAATAGCGGAAAGGCCTGCCACGGTGCCGCCGTAGTAGTTCACGGCCTCCACAGCGGCCTGCACGGTGTAGCCGGTGGTGATGGAAGCCGCCAGAATGAGCACATGCTTGCCCTTGACCATGGGGGCCAGATTGTCGCGCAGGATGATCTGGCTACCGGTGGTGTACTCCGGGGTGATCACATAAATGGTCTGGTGGGCGTTCATGTTGGCAAAGCCGTCCTTGGTCAGCTCGTTGGCAAGGCAGGTGCCGATCACCTGCGTGCCGTCCAGACAGAGCACGGTGTCCACAATGGTGCTGTGCTGGTAAGCGGCCACCAGCTCCTTTGCCACGGCCTTGGCCTCGGAAAGGCGGGACTTCTGGGTGGTGACATCGATGTAATAGTTGATATGGCTGTGGCTGGTAGCAAAGTGGCCCTTTGCTACGCGCAGGAACAGGTTACTTTTTTTGGTGGGAAGCTTTACCATATTGATCATCGAAACAGCACTCCTTTTCAGGTTTTCCGGGTTGCCCCTCAAATGCAAAAAGCACCGCATCGCTGCGATGCTCCTGCACATTTTTATAACCCTATTGTACCGGAAAAGAAACCTGTGCACAAGGCATAAATCCACTAAAAAACTTTGTACATTTTACATGATATCGCCCAAAACTTGGATACAAATGGCCCGCATACGCAAAAAGACCCGCACCATATGGCGCGGGTCTTTGGAAAACTATGATCGAAGAAATTATTAGAGGCCCAGATCGTTGGCAGTGATGTTCCAAGTTGCATAAACATCATTGTAGAGATCCTTGCCGGTTTCGTCAGCAGAATGCTTCGGGCAATAACGAACAGCAACATTGGTAGCACCAGTCAGATTAATGCCGGTGACAGTCAGAGCAACATTGGGCAGAATCTGATTCTTGGTGGTGGCATCATTGCCGCCAGTCAATTCAAAAGTAGCTGCTGCAACGCCGGTAGGATGCGTGTTAACGTTATAGGAACCGGGATGCTCGCCGCCAGTTACATCAACCTGGAAGTGACCTTTGCTGACCTGTAGGCCGGCAATAAGGGACTTGATCTTAAAATTGCAGACAAGCTTCTTGTCGGTAAGATTATAAGTCGGCTTGCTGTCGCCGCTCAGCAGAGTGGCTTCACAGATGCCGCCGCCCGGCTTCAGGGTGCTACCAACCGTACCAGTGGGCTGGTTCGGGTTGGAGCAGCCGGTCAGGGAGCCGGAGACTGCCACGGCAGCGGCGGCCAGTGCGGTATATTTCATAAAGTCACGGCGGGAGAATGTATAGGACATGTTCGTTCCTCCTTTAAAAAGCAGATCAGTACGGCCTTACGGCACTACCTATAAGATAGGCGAAACCGGGCCGGATGTCAATGCCTTTTGGCAAAATAAAATGATGAAATTTTGAGCTGTGACGTTGTTTTGCGACGAAATTTCGTCCCGGGAAACCGTTCTCTCAGGCGCGGGTCACGTCTGCGGCGGTCATGACAAAGGTCATGGTCTTATCCGCTGCAAAGGTGGGCATGTAAGTAACGCTCAGCTGCTGCCAGCCCTTGGGGACCATCAGCATCAGCTGCAGATAGCCGGTACCCTGCGGGGGCAGATTGGTGGAATCCGAGAAGGTCTGAGAGTTGGAGTTGTACAGCGAGATGTTGGCACCGCACTCCACGCTCTGGCCGTCGCAGGAAGCAGAGAAATCGGTAGAAGCTGCTGCCAGTGCATGGAAGTTTGCATCCACGTTCTCCTGCGGGGGCACGGGATAAGCGGCGTTGATCTCGGCCAGATTCTGTGCGCCGATGTTGAAGGTCTGGTTCTTGGTGCGGTTGACCACGGTGACCAGAACAGCAATGTATTCGTAACCGGCCTGTGCAGGTACGGTATCAATGTTGAACAGGCTGGTCAGCTGAACGCCAAGGCCGTTCCAGTTGCTGACCTTATCACCGACCTTGACATCCACGATGGTGGCATTGCCATTCTGCTGGCAGCCGCCCAGCAGGCTTGCTGCGCCCAGAGCAGCAACGGATGCGCCGGTGCACTTGAGGAAGGTACGGCGGGAAATGGAGTTGGACATAGAATAAATCCTCCTTTTGATAGGAAAAAACCGTATTCCAGAATGTTCTATTCTGTTTATACCCTTTCTGCCCGAAAGATGCAAGGGTTTTGGGGCTGAATTTACAGCTTTTTCACAGGAATATCACCCTTCGTGGGTAAGGCCCTTCACATGTGTTTCGCTGGTTTTGACCAGATTTAACAGGCTGGGCGTATAAAGCGGGAACTCGCGGGTCAGGCTTTCTGTGGTCATGGTCAGGCAGGCCGGGTCCTTTACGCCCTCGCCGCCGTTCACATCCTGTCCGTCCAGCAAGGCTTCCACGTTGGCTTCGGACATGCGCATCACGGCATCGGAGCAGCCGCGCCAGCGGATGGGCTCGATGCTGAACATACTGGCGGCGTTGTGGGGCTCGGCCGAGTACAGCAGGCGGAACATTTTGGCTACGGCCATCATCAGGTAGGCGCTCACCTCGGTGGTAAGGGCCTTGCTGTGGCACTGGCCGATCTTGGCGTACAGCACGTTCAGGCTGTTGGAGATCAGCTTTTTGTTCATGGTGGGCAGCACGCTGCCGTGGTAGATGTTGTCCTTCATCTTGTCCGGGTTCGGGATGTCTTCTGCCGAGAGCATCATGCCGTTGCGCTCTGCACTGCGGCCCAGAAGATAATCGCAGGAAACATTATAATAGTCTGCCACGCGCACCACAAAGTCCAGGCCGCATTCGCGGATGCCTTTTTCGTAGTGGGACAGCAGCGCCTGCGAGACGCCAAGATCCTCGGCGGCCTGCTTCTGGGTGATGCCGCGTTCCTTGCGCAGCAGCTTGATGATACGGTTGAATTCCATGATTTTTGGCTCCTCAAAGTTCGATGTAGGGGGACATCCTTGTTTTTGGTTTACAGCAGGTTGATTATACACAACGAAAAACCTTTTGTAAAGCAAGAAAAGTGACGATATTTTTCGTTGATTTTCGTCATTTCTGTCAAAAGGCTTGCTCTGGACACCATATCTATGTTAAACTATAGGTATTAACGCATACATTTTGTGGCGTGCGCGGGGCCGCAGCTGCCGCCAAAGAGCAAAAAATCTGGCAGACGACACGTTTTTCTGCCAGATTTTTTCTCCGCAGCGGGTTTTACCGTCCGTTCCCGTGCCGCCGCACAGCGATAAAGAGAGGCACTATCCATGAAAACGTTCAAGCTTCATCTCATCCGCCACGGCATGACTGCGGGCAACCTGCAGGGCCTGTACATCGGCAGCGGCACCGACATCCCTCTGTGCGACGAGGGCCGCGCTCAGCTCAATGAGCTGAAAGAGCGGTTCGAGTATCCGCAGGTGGATACCGTGTTCTCCTCCCCGCTGCTGCGCGCGGTGGAAACAGCCAACATCCTGTTCCCGGATGCAAAGCACACCTTTACCGTGCACGACCTGCGGGAGGCCGGCTTTGGCAAGTTTGAGAACAAGCCGGTCAAGGAGCTGGTGCACGACGAGGACTTTAAAAAGTGGATCACCCCCGGCTCCGGCTATGTGCCCGAAGGCGCAGAGCCTACCGACCAGTTCCACGCCCGCTGCGCCGAAAGCCTGATGAAGCTGTTTGAGTATATGATCCGCATGGATGTGACCGAAGCAGCCTGTGTGACCCATGGCGGCGTGATCATGAGCATGCTCAGCCAGCGCGCGGTGCCCACCCGCCGCCCGGAGCAGTGGATGGCAGACCCCGGCTGCGGCTACACGGTGCAGACCGATGTGCAGCTGTGGATGCGGGACCGTCTGGTGGAAGCCATCGACATCGTGCCCTTTGGCTATGCCGATACCCTGCGCGGTCAGGCCGAAGCCGAGGAGAACGAAGCCTTTGAGTAAGGATTCGGTTACAGTTTCGGCCCATCCCTTGACAGAAGCGGCGCAATCCTTTATTGTATAAGGGAACGATTATTTTAGGAGGAAGTTCCATGTCCCAGTCCATTTCCCGCCGGTCATTCCTGAAATGTGCCGGTTCCGGTGCGGTCAGCCTTGCGGCAGCGCTGCTCACCGGTGTATCTGCTGCGGCGCAGCAGCCGCATCTTGCAGGCGAACCTGCCCTGCTGGACGGCAAAGCTGCCGTGGAGCTGCTGGGCTATGCCCCTGCGCAGGAAATGGGCAATGTGCTGGTGTACCTCTCGGTGGAAAACCTCTCCGCATCCACCCTGCCGGTGGGCGCAAGCTATCTGCAGAGCCGTGAGGTGTGCACGCTTGGGGAGCTGTACAGTATGGGCACCGGCGTTACCGCTGTGTGCGATGGCAAGCCGGTGCGCTGCGGCAGCTTTGCTGCGCCGCTCTACGGCGAGAACGCGGCGGATGCTTCGGTGTTCACCCTGAACCTGACGGCGGGCCGCGGCGCGCTGCTGCACTGCTTCTGCGCAGTGCCGGACAACTGGCAGACGCTGGAGCTGACCTATCACCCGGATTTCGCGGCGGGCCGCAGCGTGACCTTTACGCTCAACCGCAGCACGGACCGCGCCGTGCTGGGCGTGGTGCCCACCTCTCCTGCCGAGGTCGGCAGCGTGGTGGATCTGTAAAAATAACCTTAAAAACCGAAGTATCCTCGCCCTCTCCGTCATTGCTATGCAATGCCACCTCTCCCATAGGGAGAGGCCTTGGCAAAACCAGAAGCTTTGCCGCAATGCCAAAGGCTCTCCCTTTGGGAGAGCTGCCGAACAATGTGAGGCTGAGAGGGCGAGGACGCTGACCTATAATAAAAAGACCATCTGAGATGCAGTTAAAAATGCCTCAGATGGTCTTTTTTGTTTTGTCAATTCAGCACATTCTGCCCGGCGGAATCCAATACCGTCAGCTCCTGCCCGGTCACGCTGGAGACCAGCGCAATGTAGCTGCGTCCGGTGCGGATGGTCAGCGGCCTGCCGTCGGCATCATAAAAGGCAAAGGTGGAGTCTGTGCCCTGCGTCCATGTGATGTGCCACAGCTGGCTGCCGTTCAGCCAGACACCGCCGCCAAGGGACAGGTCGTAGTCCAGCGTGGTGCCGTCGTCCCGCAGGCTGGAAGCGGAGTAAAGGACCAGCAGATTGTCGAATTGCGCCTGCGCGCCGGTGTTGGCATCCAGCTGGGCGGTGCCGTCTGCACGGAGCATTCCGTAGGTGCCGCTGGCCGCATCGTAGGCAAAGCCGGTGGTGCTTTGGGGCGCAAAGTTGATCTGCACCTGTTCGGCATCCCGGGAACCGGGCTCCGGCAGGCGGGGCTCTTTGGCCTGCGGCAGCAGGGCGGGCAGAGCGGAAATGGCAGAGCAGTCCTCGGCAGTGCTGGCCGAGGAGGAAGCGCTGCTGCCGTGGTCGCCCAATGCGCCGGAAAGGTTCAGGCTGCCCAGCACGGAAGCGACCTCCGCGCCGCTGGTATGCCACAGCGGCGCGCCGCTCCAGACATCATCGCAGGAAAAGGCGTTGCGGCCCACTTCCAGCGCGTCCACGGCCCGCAGGTTATAATAATCCAGATAGTTGCGGGCAAACTGCCCTGCACCCCGCTGGATGGGCAGTACTTCCTGCCCGCTGAGCAGCCGCCAGTAAAGATCCTGCCCAAGGGTCACTGGGCCGACGGTTGGCATGGCCGCTACCGAAGGATAAGCCAAGCACAGGCTGGTGGGCTGGCCGCTCTCGGTCAGGGCTTCCAGCACCACCGATGCGCTGCCAATGCCCCACTGTGTGGTGCTGGAAGCGGCGTTGTCGATCACCACGGCGGCGGTGCGTTCGCCGGGATACTGCAGCTCCTGCCCGGTCAGCGGGTCGGTGGGCGCTGCACTGTCCGGGGCAGTGGGGCCGGCCAGCGCACACCCGCACAGCAGGGCTGTGCACAGCACCGCCGTGCCAAGGGCCAGATTCCAGATGCGTTTCATGCGGTTCCCTCGTTACTGATAGCTGAAGTTGGACCACTCGTCGTCGTCCACGATGGCAAGATAGGTCTTGCCGCGGTTGAAAAGCATCTGCGCACCGGTCTTGTCGTAGACCAGCAGCGGATGCTCAGGCGAAGCCTTTTCCCAGCGGCCATGCTGTACAGCGCCGCGGCTGAAATAATAGGCATCGCCGCCGGAGATGTAGCTTACCTGCTGCACATCGCCGGAGTCGCCGGAATAGCGTTCGATGGGCGCAAAGCAGACCAGCAGGTTGTCAAAGCTCAGCTGCTTTGCGTTCAGCTCGTCCACGGTGTTTTCAAACTTGCCGGAGATACGGCTGTACATCTGCATTTTATAGGTGCGGGCCTGCGGATCATAGCGGAAGCTGGTCTTGTAGTGGTCCGAGTGGGTGATGCTGACCGTCCTGCCGGATGCTGCATCCTGCATGGCGTTCTCCTCGCCGGTGCGGTAGTCCGCAAAGCGGAAGAAGGTGGTGTCGTAATCGTATTTCAGGCCGATGCCCGCGTTGGAAGCGGCCTGCCGGATCTCCTTGCCGGAGGTGAACTCGGTGTGTTCATAGGCCACATCCCGGCCCCGGCTGTCGCGGTGAGCCACATGCGGATGGGTGGGAGTATTAAAGTAGCTCTTGCCGCCGATGTTCAGGCCGGAATAGTTGTATACGCTGATGAATTTGGTGCAGGCGGCGCTCTCACCGTCGTGGTAGTACAGCGCCTGATAGGGCATCAGCAGCTGCAGGAACTGGTCGCGGCCAGAGCGCAGCGGGCCGATCTCCGGGATGGAGCCGGCATCGTGGAACACCGCGCAGAAGCGGGTGATGCCGCCCTCCACCTTGCACTCGATCAGCAGATCGGCAGAGGAAAGGCCGCGCTGCGGACGGGCGTTCTGACGAGAGGTGTTGGAGATGTTGTTCACCATCACGCCCACGATGCGGCCATTGCTGCGCTTGGCCTCACCGGTCAGCGGGTCGGCATCGTAAGCGGGCAGTGCGGCAAGACTGGCAGCGGGCTGCTCGCCTGCTGCCAGCGAGGAAGCCGCCATGGCCTCCGAGGATGCAGCAGAAGAAGCTGCGCCGGAAGAACTGATGCCCAGTGTCTGCTGGAGCCAGCTGGAAAAATTGCTGCCCAGAATGGCACTGCCGGAAGCACTGCAGCTGGAAAGCGCCAGCGAAGCGGCAGCGGCACCGGTCAGGCGAAGAACAGCACGGCGAGTGATCTTCATAGGAAAAACCTCCTGCAAAAAACGTATCGGCGCGGCCCGGCAGAATGCCAAAGCCGGGAAAAAGTTTGCGGGTGCAGCGCGGCGGGGCGCACACTGCCGGGCAGTAAAACGCAGCGCACTGCAGACGGATTTGATTTGATTGTAACGATTCTTGCCGGGTTTGTAAAGAGGAAGTTATCGGGATGAAGCCCCTTCCGCTGCCGACACCGGAGCATCTTCGATCTGCTGCGCGGATAAAAAGCGGAAGCCCACACCGATGCAGGAGCTTTTTGCGCCTTTTTGCCCGGGAACCCTTGCAATTTTGCGCAAGTTGTGGTAATATTATTCGGCAGTATGTTCACTGCGGAAATATGCGCTCGTAGCTCAGCCGGTAGAGCATCTGACTTTTAATCAGAGGGCCAGGGATTCGAGTTCCCTCGAGCGCACCAAAAGGACGATAAATCGTTGAGATAAACGGTTTGTCGTCTTTTTTGTTTTATACGGGCTTTTGGGGCTTGTACCTATGATTTTTTCAAAAATTTCAGAGGTCAGAGGTACAAAAATGAAGAAGATTCAGAAGAATGCAGCCCGATTTGATAATCTAAAGCAAGATTTTTTGGACGATAAGAAGTATTCTGGCACGGCAGAAGCCACGTTGAACGGCTATCGGTATGATATTACACGGTTTTTGAAGTTTCTGTCAGATGAACAGTCAGCCGTGAATCGATGCAAGTAGATAGAACGATTGATCGATTTGTGCTAGACTTATCAATAAGAAATGGATTATCTTGCAGAGGTGCGTATCTGGATCAGGAAAAAGACTACTTATCTGGTTCGACAAAAGCAACCTATCAGAACAAAGCGTATCTGAGCAAAAACGATCCCAATTTACATAACACACCAAAAGATGCAATCGTTTTTGACGCAGCGGTCAATGCGGTGGTGGCCCCCTGTTTTGCCCGCGGAAAATACCGGCAGATTTTGAATGAAGCAAAGTATTATCAGGCAATTGAAAGCATCTACGATGACTTTACTGCGGCAGTAGAACGCTCTGCGGCGCAGGATACAGTTTATGTTCAACAGATAAAACACCAGGATACTATTATGCTTTTCGTACTTCAGCTGGGATCTTGTTCTGGCTCAGATATCCCACAGGGAGGGCGCAGAGGTGGAAACTGCGGCGGCACCTGCGCGCATGGCGGCCATGACGTCGGCTTTGTCCCGCAGCAGGCCGCCTGCAATGACAGGCACCTGTGTGCGGGTGCTGATCTCGGCGATGACCCGGGGCATGATGCCGGGAAGGATCTCGACAAAATCTGGCTTGCCCTGCTCCAGCTGGCCGGACAGGCTGGTCAGTGAGAGGGAATCCAGAATGAATGCCCGCTGGACGGTCAGTAGGCCGCGGTGGCGCGCCCGGCGGATCAGGGTCGGGCGGGTGGAGATGATGCCGTCCGGGTGGCACAGGGCGTTGAGGGAGTCCACCGCGATCTCCCGTGACGAAAGGCCGTCCACAAGGTCAATGTGAACCACGGCCAGTTTTCCGGCATCATGTATGCGGTGCACCAGACCGTCTACGGTGAGCAGGGTGCTTGCCAGCAGAAAAATAGTACTGCAGGGCGAGGCCAGCGCAGCAGTCAGGGCTTCGTCCGTTTTCACAGCGGCGATCACCGGTTCGTCCAGCAGGGTTTCAGCAAGAGGATGCATCGGGTAAGACTCCTTTTTATCAAGTGCTTCTATTATCCTATAAAACAGCCGCCGTGTAAATGAGCTGCACGGCGGCTGTAATGTAAAATTTTGGGTTGATCAGAATGTGGTTGCAATCAGCTCACCGCCGCCCAGAATGGCAGTGGTATTGGAACAGCTGACCATGACGATAAACATTAAAAAATAAACAATTAAAAAATATTTTGTGTACGAGCTATAGGTTTGGGCAAAGATCGTCAATGCTCTGCCCAGTCGCAGCTGCGGCCAACAGCCTTGTGCCAGCCGGAGAGCAGACGGGTGCGCTCGGCCTCTTCCATCTGCGGGGCAAAGGTCATATTGCAGTGCCACAGGCTGCGGATCTCGTCCCGATCCTTCCACACACCGGTGGCAAGGCCCGCCAGATAGGCAGCGCCCAGAGCGGTCGTCTCCCGGATGGCCGGGCGCAGCACGGTCTTGTTCAGGATGTCAGCCTGGAACTGCATCAGGAACTGGTCGCGGGATGCACCGCCGTCCACCTTCAGCGAGGTGATGGGCACGCCGGTGTCCTTTTCCATAGCAGCCACGAGGTCTGCGCTCTGGTAGGCAATGGACTCCTCTGCCGCGCGGATGATGTGGTTCTGGGTGGTGCCGCGGGTGATGCCAACAATGGCACCGCGGGCGTACATATCCCAGTACGGTGCACCCAGACCAGTAAAGGCCGGCACGATGTAAATGCCGCCGTTATCCGGCACCTTCTGGGCATAGTATTCCGCGTCGCGGCTTTCCTGGATCATGCGCAGGCCGTCGCGCACCCACTGGATGACGGCACCGCCTACAAAGACGCTGCCCTCCAGCGCGTACTCCACCCTGCCGTTCAGGCTGATGGCGATGGTAGAGATCAGGCCGTTCCGGCTGCGGCAGATGGTATCGCCGGTGTTCATCAGCAAAAAGCAGCCGGTGCCGTAGGTGTTCTTGGCCTCGCCCTTGCGAAAGCAGCTCTGTCCGAACAGCGCAGCCTGCTGGTCACCGGCAATGCCGGCCACCGGGATCTGCACACCGCACAGGTCGGTGGTGCCGTAGACCTCGCTGGAATCCGTCACGCGGGGCAGGATGCAGCGCGGGATATCCAGCGCCTTGAGCAGGGTGTCGTCCCAGTCCAGCGTGCGGATGTTATACAGCATGGTGCGGCTGGCGTTGGTGCGGTCGGTGACATGCACTCTGCCGCCGGTCAGCTTCCAGACCAGCCATGTGTCCACAGTGCCGAACAGGATCTCCCCTGCTTCGGCGCGCTCCCGCGCACCGGGCACATTGTCCAGGATCCACTTGATCTTCGTTGCGGAGAAATAGGCATCGGGCATCAGGCCGGTGTTCTCCCGGATGTAGTCTGCCATGCCGGGCTGCTGCAGCAGTTCATCCACCAGCGGAGCCGTGCGGCGGCACTGCCAGACGATGGCATTGTAGATGGGGCGGCCGGTGGCCTTTTCCCACAGGATGGTGGTCTCCCGCTGGTTGGTGATGCCAATGGCGGCAATGTCGTGGACATCGACGCCGCTCTGGGCCACCACCTCGTTCATGACTCCATACTGGGTGGACCAGATCTCCATAGGGTTGTGCTCCACCCAGCCCTGCTGCGGATAGATCTGCTCAAACTCGCGCTGCTGCACCGCAATGATGTTCTGCTCATTGTCGAACAGGATGGCACGGCTGCTGGTGGTTCCCTGATCCAGCGCCAGAACATATTTTGTACTCATGCTTTTGCTCCCTCCGTATCGTTTCAGGAGTGTGTATCACAGATTTCGTGTCGCCACAACGTCCACGCCGGTGCCGCACACATCTGCCAGCACCACCTGCCCGGTGCGGACGGGGGCGTGCAGGGTGACGCGATCCAGCGCAGCCATGACCTCGGTCATCTTCTCTTTGGGCACGGCCTGCGCAGTCTTTACCGGGCAGCGCGGGTACAGCCCGCCCTCCGCCCGCACGGTGCTGGTGAGGATGCGGGTGGGGTGGGTCAGCTCTTCCCTGCCGTAGGCGGCACCGTTGGGGCAGGCGTTTCCAGTTACATTATAATCATTTTCCGGGTCTACCTGCAAGTGGCAGCCGCAGGGACAGCAGATGCAAATGACTTCTTTGATGCTGCTCATTCTGCAATAACCTCCTCTACCGCAACGGTCAGCGGGCCGTCTGCTTTTTCCAGCAGGACTTTTGGCAGTGCGATGTGCTCCATCTCACCGGGAGCCATGCGCTGGCGCTTGAACCGGGCCAGCTGCCTGCCGCCGCAGGTCACGGTGATCTGGCTGGGGCCGTAGTTCTGCCGCACACGGAAGGAAATGTTCACGCTCCTGTCCACATCAGCGGGGCGCACCCGCTGCGGCACGGTGTAGCCCACGCCATTGCCCGGAACAAGGTCAAGCACAACCGTATCGGAGGCTTCGCCCTTCAAAACATAGGCCGCCGCAGAAGCACCGGCAAGGTCGCTTTCGCCCGAAACGAAGTCCACCAGATCATGCACGTGCACCACATTGCCGCAGGCGAACACACCGGGGATGCCGGTCTCCATATTCTCGTAGACCACAGCGCCCTTGGTGTGAGGGTCCATGGGGATGCCCGCCTGCCGGGTCAGCTCATTTTCCGGGATCAGGCCGACGCTGAGCAGGATGGTGTCCACATCAAATTCCATCTCGGTGCCCGGGATGGGGCGGCGGTTTTCGTCCACCTTGGCAACGGTGGCCTTTTCCACGCGGGCCTTGCCCTGAATATCCACGATGGTATGGGACAGATACAGGGGGATGTCGAAGTCCTGCAGGCACTGCACGATGTTGCGGGTCAGGCCGCCGGAATACGGCATGACCTCCACGCAGGCCAGCACTTTGGCACCTTCCAGCGTCATGCGGCGGGCCATGATCAGGCCGATGTCGCCGCTGCCGAGGATGAGCACCCGCCTGCCTACCAGATAGCCCTCCATGTTGACATAGCGCTGGGCCGCACCGGCGGTGTAGATGCCGGCAGGGCGGGTGCCCGGGATGCCGATGGCACCGCGGGTGCGCTCCCGGCAGCCCATGCAGAGGATGATGCTTCTGGCTTCCAAAATCTGATAACCCTTTTCCCGGCTGACACAGTGGATCTTTTTGTCCGGGGTGACGTCCAGCACCATCGTGCCCAGCTCCACCCGGACACCGGTGGAGCGCAGCAGTTCAATGCAGCGGCCTGCGTATTCCGGGCCGGTGAGCTGCTCGCCAAAGCGGTGCAGGCCGAAGCCGTTGTGGATGCACTGGTTCAGGATGCCGCCCAGTTCGTTGTCGCGCTCTAAGATAAGGATATCGCGCAGACCATGCTGCCATGCGCTGTAAGCTGCGGCAAGGCCTGCAGGGCCGCCGCCGACGATGACCAGATCAATCATGGTGCTCTCCCTCCTGCTTGGTTTCGCACAGTAAGACGTTGGTGCCGGCCTTATCCTGCAGCACGTCCAGCGGACGGATGCCCAGCGTTTTGCTGATCAGCTCCAGCACCCGCGGCCCGCAAAAGCCGCCCTGACAGCGGCCCATACCGGCACCGCAGCGGCGCTTGACACCGTCGATGGTGGTGGCGGGGATCTCTTCGTGCAGAGCGTCCAGAATTTCGCCCTCAGTGATCGTCTCGCAGCGGCAGATCACGCGACCATAGGCGGGTTCCTTTGCAATGAGCCGGGCTTTTTCTTCGGGCAGAAGCTCCTTGAAGCGCACCCGGGTGCGGCCATCCCTGTAATCCGCCTTGGGGGCGGGCAGATCGCCGTGGGCTTCCAGAATTTTGACGGCTTCTCTGGCAACGGCCGGTGCACTGGAAAGGCCGGGCGATTTCATGCCCGCCAGATCGATGAAGCCGGGTGCGCCTTCTGCTTCGCCGATAACGAAGTCGCCCGTGTCCACATTGGCACGGACACCCGCAAAATTGCGGATGGACTCGCTGAAGCGGATGTTCGGCACGCTGCGGCGCGCTGCGGCGCTGACGAAGGCCAGCCCGGCAGCGGTGCAGGCGGTATCGTCCCCTTCCACGGGGGCGGCGTTCGGGCCGACGATCAGGTTGCCGTGGACGGTGGGGGCCACCAGAACGCCCTTGCCGTTTTCGTTGGGGCACTGGAAGATGACGTGGTGCACACGGCTGCCCTCGGATTTATCCAGCAGGTAGTATTCGCCCCGGGTGGGCTGGATGGTAAATTTGTGGGGTGCGGCCATATCGTGCACGGCCTGCGCCGAGACACCCGCCGCATTGATGATATAGCGCGTTTCCACAATTCCGGAGGGGGTGGTCAGTGCCCAGCCGCCGGCGGTCTTTTCGATGTGGGTCACAGGGCAGCTGCGGTGCAGCTCCACGCCATTGCGCACAGCCACTTCTGCCATTGCCAGCGCAAACTCCCACGGGCTGACGATGGCGGCGCTGGGCGCATACAGCGCGCCAACAACAGTGGGGGCCAGATTCGGTTCCATGGAAAGCGTTTCCTCTGCGGAAAGCAGCCGGATGCCCGGTACGCCGTTGGCGATGCCGTTCTCATACAGTTTCTGCAGGTGGGGCAGCTCTTCCGGGCTGAGGGCCAGCACCAGACTGCCGCACTGCAGGTACGGCACATCCAGACGGGCGCAGATCTCCTTGGCCAGTGCAGAGCCCTCCACGTTGAGCCGTGCCATCCGGGTGCCCGGTTCGGGGTCGTAGCCAGCGTGCAGAATGGCACTGTTGGCCTTGGTGGTGCAGTCTGCCACGTCATTTTCAGCCTCGAAAATGGCGGTCTGCAGCGGGTAATGGGACAGCTCATAGGCTGCTGCCGCACCAATGACACCGCAGCCGATAATTGCTACATCCAGCATAAAAACCTCCTGATCGCTCCGTTTGCCGAATAAAAGAAAAAGAGCAGGACAAACAAAAGGGCCTTTCGACTCTCCCCTTGCTTGTTCTGCTCGATTCTCTGAACAAACTTTTATTGTCTTTATGATAATGCGATCTGCACAAGATGTCAAGCATTTGTTGAAAATTTAAAGCTCATTTTTACCTGTGCGGCTTTTTTCTGCTCTTTACGGGCGCGGAGGCTTTTGGCAGAGCACGGCCTGCTGCAGCATGGCCTGCAGCGCTGCGCCCGGCCACAAGGCCGGAGCCGAACGCCCAGTGCAGGTTAAAACCGCCGCAGCTGCCTGCGCAGTCCAGCGTTTCGCCCACAAAGTAAAGGCCCGGACAGCCCTTGAACTGGAAGTGCTGATCCACCTCCCGCAGGGCCAGCCCGCCGCCGGTGGTCTGGGCCTGCTTCCAGCTGCAGGGGGTCAGCCCTTCAAAGCGCCAGTGCTTGGCGGTGTGGGCCAGCTTCTGCCACTGTCCGGCGGTGAGCACGGCAGGCGCGTCGCTGTCCTGCAGCCCGGCGGCAGACCACACAGTACGGCCCAGCTTCTGGTTCAGCAGGCCCAGCCAGAAGTCAACGGCGCTGCCCCCTGCCGTCTGGGCGGCGTGGGCCGCAAACAGGCTGGCAAGTGCGGTTTCGTCCACTGCCGGGAAGAGGTCCAGCTCCACAGCAGGAGCCTTGGGGCCGCGGCCCGGGGCCAGCAGGCCGGACAGCTGCATGATGCAGATGCCGGAAAGGCCGTAATCGGTGAACTGTACCTCGCCGTTCTCGCAGGCAAGCACACGGGCACCGTCCAGCAGGGATGCTGCTGCCTTGGCACGGATGCCAGCCAGCGCTTTACTGGGCTTTGCGCACTGCAGGGCGGTCAGGCAGGGGTACAGCGGCTCCACCCTGCCGCCGCACTGGGCGGCGAACCGGGTGCCAAAGCCGTCGGTGCCGAACTGCGGCCCTGCCTCGCCGCCCATGGCGCAGATGACGGCATCGGCGCGCAGCGTTTCGGCAGAGCCCTCTGCCGTCTCGAACTGCACGGCGTAGCCGCTGCGGCTCTGGCTCAGGGTGCGCACGGTGCAGCCGGTGCGCAGCTGCACATGGTGCTGCGCAAGGTGGTGCTCCAGCAGGGCCAGCACGTCCGCCGCCTGATTGGAGTACGGATACACCCGGCCCGCCTCGTCGGTGCGGGTGTAAAGCCCCAGCGCACGGAACCAGCGCAGCGGGTCGGCGGTATTTACGGCATCCAGCAGCGGACGGAGTGCTGCCGGGTCGGCGGTGAAATACAGCTCCGGTGCAATGCCGGTGTTATCCAGATTGCAGCGGCCATTGCCGGTGGCGAGCAGCTTTTTGCCCGGCTTCGGGTTGCGCTCCAGCACAATGACCTGTGCAGCGGGGGCACTTTGTGCCGCCGCCAGCGCGGATGCAAGACCGGCGGCACCGCCGCCCAGAATGAGGATGTTCGGCATCCGGACACCTGCCTTTCTCAGCAGAATTTTAGGATCTGTCTTCATAAGCGGGGTGCTGTGCTTATGAAAACGGCTTTTTGTATCATTGTAGCAGAACCCTGCCGGAAACGCAACGAAGAGGCAGCTTTCCGTGCAGGTCTTTTTGCGCGGAGGCAGCAGGTATAAATGGCCCGGCCTGACAGATACTAGTGCTGCAGGCATTTTTAAGGAAACGGAGGAGCAAAAACATGAAAGCAACAGGAATCGTGCGACGCATCGACGAGCTGGGCCGGGTGGTGATCCCCAAGGAGATCCGCCGCACCCAGCGCATCCGCCGCGGCGACCCGCTGGAGATCTTCACCACGGGCGACGGCGAGGTGATCTTTAAAAAGTATTCGCCCATTGGCGAGATGAACGCAGTAGCGGCCCAGTATACCGAGGTGCTCAGCAAAAGCTTTGCACTGACCGCACTGGTGGCCGACCGTGACCGCATCCTGACGGTGAGCGGCTCCGGCCGACGGGAGCTGGCCGACCGCAGCATCAGCCAGCCGATGGAAAAGCTGATAGACGGCCGCAGGCTGTACCAGAGCGAGGGCATTGCCGAAAAGTGCATCCTGCCCTGCGAGGGCTCGCCCCGAGCAGTACTGTGCGCCGCACCCATCATTGCGGCGGGCGATGTGACCGGAGTGGTGGCCCTGCTGACCGAAGACCGCACGGCCACGCCGGATGCCGCCCAGCTCAAGGCCGTGAATGTGGCAGCGGCATTTCTGGCAAGGCAGATGGAAGAGTAAAGAACATGCCAGAGCGCTTTCCTTATAATAAGGAGGGCGCTTTCTTCGTTTATGACAGAATTATGAATCTTTTAAAACATTTTTCCAAGGGGCTTGACAGCACCGGAAAATTGGTTATAATGGTCTTAGCACTCAGGAACAAGGAGTGCTAAACAAACAAAGCGAACGCAAAAAGGAGGCAGGCGCTATGACGATGGATGCACGCAAGCAGCGAGTCTTGCAGGCGATCGTGGCGCTGTATGGTCTCGAAGGCGAGCCTGTTGGCAGCAGCGTGCTGGCAAACTACTTTGACATGGCAGTTTCCAGCGCAACGCTTCGCAATGAGATGGCGGCGCTGACAAAGCTGGGCCTGCTGGAGCAGCCCCACACCAGCGCGGGCCGTGTGCCCAGTGCCAAGGGCTACCGTTACTACCTTGATAATCTGCTTGCCGACGATCAGCCGCTGGACCGTGTGACCCGCGCCCGTGTGGATGCGGTGTTCGCAAGCCTCGACCATGAGCCGGAAAAGCTGGCCGCAGGTGCCGCCAAGGCGCTGGCCGCCATCAGCGGCTGCACCGCCGCCGTCAGCACCCCATGTGCCGAAGACCTGTGCATCGCCCACTATGAAGTGGTTCAGGTGGGCCGCAGCGCAGCGGCTGTGCTGGCCGTTACCACAGCCGGTTACGTCCGTACCCGTGTGGCACGGGTGCGCACCGGCCTCTCCCGCGAGAATGCGGCAGCACTTGCCGCACTGCTGAACCGCAACCTTACCTTTGTAGCGCCGGTGGATCTTTCCACCCGGCTGCTGGCAGAGCTGTGCAGCCAGATCGACCCGGAGCTGGTGCCTGTCATCAGCGCGGCAGCGGCCATCCTGCAGGATTCCGTCAAGCCCCACGTATTTCTGGGCGGCGAGCAGTATCTGCTGGACTGGCCCCAGCTGGACGGCAAGGTGGGCGACATCCTCACCCTGCTGAACGACGAGGAGCAGGCCGCTGGCCTGATCGCACCTCCGGCAGAACGCAGTGAGAGCGTGCTGCTGGGCGAGGATCTGGAACCGCAGATCCCGGGCCTGTGCATCGTGAGCGACCGGTATCTGGTGGGCGGAGGCCTGTGGGGCTCCATTGCATTGATCGGCCCCACCCGGATGCCCTTCCAGAAGCTGATGCCGCTGCTGCATTACTTTGCAGACCAGCTGGGCGAGGGCATGAGCGGCAAACGAAAAGACACCCCGCAGGCTGCCGTACCGCGGCGGACTGTGATCTATAAGGAGGATCTGGAATGAGCGAAGAAGCAAAAAAGACGGCTCCGGCTCAGGAAGCGGAGCAGCCCGAAACGGCTCCCGAGGAAAAGGCCCAGCAGGCAGCACCCGAACAGGAACCTGCTGCTGAAGCTGCCGACCCGAAGGATGACAAGAAGAAGGATGGCGGCTGGTTCAACAAGAAGGCCCGTGAGCTGGAAGCCGTAAAGGCAAAGCTGGATGCTGCCGAAGCCAACGCCGCACAGGCCAAAGACCAGCTGCTGCGCATGGCAGCGGAGTACGAGAACTACCGCAAGCGCTCCACCCGCGAAGCCGACCAGAAGTTCAACGATGGCGTTTCCTTTGCGGTGAACCAGATCATCCCCATTCTGGACACGCTGGAGATGGCAGCAAATGCCCCCACCACCGACGAGAACTACAAAAAGGGCGTGACCATGACGCTGGACAAGGCCGCCAAGGCGCTGGATGCCCTCCATGTGGAGGAGATCGAAGCGCTGGGCAAGCCCTTTGACCCCAACTTCATGAACGCAGTGCAGCAGATCCCCGCCCCGGATGGACAGGAGAGCGGCACCGTGATCACCGTCTACCAGAAGGGCTACAAGCTGGGCGATAAGATCGTCCGCCATGCGACCGTTGTAGTGGCCGAATAACAAAGCAGAAACCCGAAAGGGTTTTGAATATAACATCCGCTTACAAACATCTGAGCATCACATAAACAATAAGATTTGTTCTTTCGAGAGGAGTTTTCATTATGAGTAAGATCATTGGCATCGACCTTGGTACTACCAACAGCTGCGTGGCTGTCATGGAGGGCGGCGAGCCCGTTGTTATCGCAAACTCTGAGGGTGCACGCACCACCCCGTCTGTGGTGGGCTTCACCAAGACCGGCGACCGTCTGGTTGGTCAGGTGGCAAAGCGTCAGGCCATCACCAACCCTGAGAACACCGTTGCTTCCATCAAGCGCTTCATGGGCACCGACCACAAGGTGACCCTGAACGGCAAGGAGTACACTCCCCAGCAGGTCAGCGCTATGATCCTGCAGAAGCTGAAGGCTGATGCCGAGGCTTATCTGGGCGAGCCTGTTACCGAGGCTGTCATTACCGTTCCTGCATACTTCAACGACAGCCAGCGTCAGGCTACCAAGGACGCAGGCACCATTGCAGGCCTGAACGTCAAGCGTATCATCAACGAGCCTACTGCCGCTTCTCTGGCATATGGCATCGATAAGGAAGAAGACCAGAAGATCATGGTCTACGATCTGGGCGGCGGCACCTTCGATGTGTCCATCATCGAGATGGGCGACGGCGTTACCGAGGTTCTGGCCACCAACGGTGATACCCATCTGGGCGGCGATGACTTCGATGAGCGCATCATCAACTGGATGGCAGATGCCTTCCAGACCGAGAACGGCATCGACCTGCGCAAGGACAAGATGGCTGCGCAGCGTCTGAAGGAAGCTGCCGAGAAGGCAAAGATCGAGCTGTCCAGCGCAATGAGCAGCCAGATCAACCTGCCCTTCATCACTGCCGATGCTACCGGCCCGAAGCACTTGGATATGACCCTGACCCGCGCAAAGTTCAACGAGCTGACCGCTGATCTGGTCGATCGTACCATGGGCCCCGTCCGCAAGGCTCTGCAGGATGCAGGCCTGCGTCCCTCTGACCTGAAGAAGGTCCTGATGGTCGGTGGTTCCACCCGTATCCCCGCTGTCTACGATGCAGTCAAGAAGGAACTGAACTGCGAGCCCTTCAAGGGCATCAACCCCGATGAGTGCGTGGCTGTGGGCGCTGCCATTCAGGGCGGCGTGCTGCAGGGCGATGTGAAGGGCCTGCTGCTGCTGGATGTCACCCCGCTGAGCCTGGGCATTGAAACTCTGGGCGGCGTGTGCACCAAGATCATCGACCGCAATACCACCATCCCCACCCACAAGAGCCAGGTGTTCTCCACCGCTGCAGACAACCAGCCCTCTGTTGAGGTCAACGTTCTGCAGGGCGAGCGTGAGTTCGCACGCGACAACAAGAGCCTGGGTGTCTTCCATCTGGACGGCATCGCTCCGGCTCCCCGTGGTGTGCCTCAGATCGAAGTTACCTTCGATATCGATGCAAACGGCATCGTGAAGGTCAGCGCAAAGGATCTGGGCACCGGCAAGGAGCAGAACATCACCATTACCGCTTCCACCAACATGTCCAAGGAGGACATCGACAAGGCTGTGAAGGAAGCTGAGCAGTTTGCTGCCGACGATAAGAAGAAGCGTGAAGAGGTCGATATCCGCAACGGTGCCGACCAGATGGTGTTCCAGACCGAGAAGATGCTGAAGGAGAACGGCGACAAGCTGCCCGCCGACGTGAAGAGCGAGGCCGAGAGCAAACTGGCCGACCTGAAGACCGCTGTTCAGTCCGGCAACGTGGACGACATCAAGGCAAAGCAGGAAGCTCTGAGCCAGGTGTTCGAGAAGATGTATCAGGCAGCCGCTGCCGCACAGCAGGCCGCCGGTGCACAGCCCGGCCCCGATGCAGGTGCAAACAACCAGCAGAAGCCGGGGGATGACGGCGTTGTGGATGCCGACTTCAAGGAAGTCTGATAAAAAACACAGCAGTGTGTGCCCGGCCAAACCGGCGGACGCACGCGTGGAATAGCAAAAGCCGCTCCGGTTTTGCCGGAGCGGCTCTTGCTGGTTATAGAGCGAGGAACCAACCGGGGCGTTTCCCGGATCAAACGTTCCCGGAGAGGTGAGTGGATATGGCACAGGAAAAGCGTGATTACTACGAAGTGCTGGGGGTATCCAAGACTGCGACCGATGCCGAGATCAAAAAGGCATACCGCAAACTTGCAATGAAATACCACCCGGACTATAACCCCGGCGATAAGGACGCCGAGGAAAAGTTCAAGGAAGTAAACGAAGCAAACGAGGTGCTTTCGGACCCGAAGAAGCGCCAGCTGTACGATCAGTACGGCTTTGCAGGTGTTGACCCTGCCTATGCAGCACAGAACGGCGGCGGCCCCGGTGCGGGCGGCTTTGGCGGTTTTGGCGGCGACGGCGTGGATCTGGGTGACATTTTCGGCGATATCTTTGGCGGCGGCTTCGGCGGCTTTGGCGGTTCGTCCCGTCGGGCCAATCCCAACGCACCCCGTAAGGGTCAGGACATCCGCGTGCGCATCACCCTGAGCTTTGACGAGGCCGTGCACGGCTGCAAGAAGAACATCACCATCACCCGCCAGCAGGAGTGCACCGAGTGCCACGGCAGCGGCTGTGCCGCCGGTTCCAGCCCCGAGACCTGCCCGGACTGCGGTGGCCGCGGCTTCGTGATCCGTCAGCAGCGCACCCCCTTTGGCGTGATGCAGACCCAGCAGCCCTGCTCCCGCTGTGGCGGCAAGGGCAAGCTGGTCAAGAATCCCTGCAAGGTCTGTCATGGCAGCGGCAAGGTGGCTGCTAAAAAGACGCTGGAGGTGTCCATCCCCATGGGCATCGACGACGACCAGAGCTTTGCACTGCGCGGCATGGGCGATGCCGGTGCAAACGGCGGTCCTTCCGGTGATGTGATCGTCATGGTCACGGTGCGCCCCAGCGAGGTGTTCCAGCGCGACGGCTACGATGTGTGGGTCACAGTGCCCATCACCTTCAGTCAGGCTGTGCTGGGCGACACTGTGCAGGTGCCCTCCATTGACGGCAAGGTGGAGTACACCGTGCCCGAGGGCACCCAGAGTGGTACCACCTTCCGCCTGCGCGGCAAAGGCATCCAGTACCTGAATGGCCGCGGCCGCGGTGATATGTACGTCAAGTGCGAGGTGGAGATCCCCAAGAAGCTGAACAAGACCCAGCGGGAGGCCCTGAAGAAGTTCGAGGGCACCCTGAAAGAAGAAAACTACGAAAAGCGCAAGGGCTTCTTCAAAAAGCTGAAGGACATGTTCAACAGCTGAGACGGAAAACCGCATAACATAAAAAGCGGCGGCACTTCCCAAACGGGAGGTGCCGCCGCTTTTGTTTTTTTTCAGAACAGAGACCGGGACTTAGTTGCCGAAGATCAGCAGGGCGTTGGGCACCAGGCCGATGATGGTTGCGCAGGAACCAATGAACCAGAAGCTGCAGCCGATGTCATGGATGGTGTTCGTGGGGCTTTTTTCAGCATGGGCAACCAGAGCGTTCATGCCGTTTTCCACCCAGTTGGAGTTGATATTTGCCTTGCGGTAATCGTGGATGGCAGAAACAGCCTTGTACCAGCCGTACAGCGGGAACCATGCCATGGCGGCTTCCACAACACCTACGCCGCCCTCGGTGTAGGTCATTTCTTCGCAGGACAAAACATTGTATGCAGCAGGATAAGTAATGGCGTTCGTCATAAAGCAAAACTCCTTTTTTAGGTTTGATAAAAAAAGCGGCGGCTCTTCCGCTGAAGAGCCGCCGCAAAAAGCCCTTTGGTGTACTCCTGAAAATTAGAAGTAGATGTTGCCCAGAGAAATAACAGCATACAGACCCAGACTGCCGATGGTAAAGACTGCGTTGTTGACAATGATACCAGCGTAGTAGAAGCCGTTGGTCACGTTGCCCTTGCACTCGGCCAACATGTTGTTCCATGCATTGGACAGCCAGTTGTCGCGGTCCTTTGCAACTTCCTCACGGCACTTGCCAATGCCGATCTGGGTAGCATAGCCGGGCCAGAACCAAGCTGCCAGTGCCTGACCGACAGTAGCACCGCCTTCGGTGTAGGTCATTTCTTCATTAGACAGGACGTTGTAAGAAGCAGGCATCATCATTTTGTTTTCCATAATAACACTCCTTTGAATCAAAGCTATACAGACAGTGCAAGATCGCACTGTTTAAAACCCAAAAATAAACCGGGATATGCGCTTGGAGACCGTTCTCATGAAGCAGGGCGCGCCGCCGCATGACGCGAGTAGTTGCTTGCAGGAAAAGGAAAGCAGTGCTGTTCTCTGCAGGCAAAAGGCCGTTCAGACGGTATACAGTGCTCAGGCAGCCGATTTCTTATTTCTGCTTGATGAAAAGCCCGCGGCCCTCTCTGGCGGAAAAGGCCGCGGGTAAAGGGGTCTTTGGTCTCTCCGGACGGATCTTATGAGCAGGGTCAAAGCAGGACGATGGCAGCATTGACCAGAAAACCAACGCCGGTAGCGCTGGTCGCGGTGACCCAGACGATGCGTCCCAGATCACGCAGCATGTTCTGCGCACTGGAATCCATATCGCGGCTCAGAGCATCCAGACCGGTATCCAGCCAGTCGTTGGGGTGGCTCTTGCGGTAGTTGCGCATGGCGGTAACACCCATGTACCAGCCAATGGGCGGAATCCAGTTCAGCAGAGCTTCCGTAAAGGTAGCACCGCCCTCGGTGTAGGTCATCTCTTCGCAGGAAAGAACGTTGTAGGAAGCAGGCATCATGATCTTGTTTTCCATAATAACACTCCTTTGAATCAAAGATCGTATCAGCACATTCTATGCACTGTTCACACCAGATCGAACCATCGGTGAAGAGCAACTGCTCTATATCGCCATTGTACAACACCCGTTGCATTTTTTCAAGGGGTGAATGGGCAGAGTGCGCAAAAACTGGAGAGACTTCCGAAAAGAACTGGAAAAATTTGTGAAAAAAGACTGCAATAATTTGACATAAAACAACAGCGCCCTTTCCTTTGCGGAAAAGGCGCTGCCATGTTTACCCGGCCACACCGGCACGGTAGAGGTACGGGTCGCTCTTGAAGCTGTCAAAACTGTAGAGCACAAGGATCTGGTCATAATCGTTATCCGCGATCAGCTGATCCAGACCGTAGTTGTAGTTGCGGAAGTCCACCACATCGATCTGGGCGTAATTTGCCGTCAGATACGGTGCAAAGCAGTTGGCGTAGCTGTCCTTGATCACCAGAATGCGCCCGGTACCGTCGCCCTCAATGCGGCTCAGGCCGTTGTTGCCATGCAGGAACATGGCGTACTTATCGTACACGTTCAGCTTGTCCGTGTCGTACAGGCCGGTGGTCTGGCCGTCTGCGGGCTGGCCTGCAGCGGTGACGTTATAGATGGTCAGGCTGTTCGGCAGGTCGTAGTAGGTGATGGTATCCGGCACGGCATTCCATGTGCGTGCCTTGGAGTAGTGGGTGCCGTAGAAATTTTCGGCGGTCAGAGCCGTGTGCGCGGCGGGGTCGAAGGGGGTCAGGCTCAGCGTACCGCACAGCTGCTGGTAGGCGTAGTATGCGCCAAGGCTCGTCCAGTGATGGTCGGTGCGGTAGTAGATATATTCGTCCTTGTGTTCGGCAAGGGTCTGCCGCACATCCACAAAGCGCCCTCCGGCGGCCTGTACGGCGGCGGAAAGCTGGTCGAGATAGGCATCCTCGTCCAGCAGCGGCGCGTTTGCAGGCACGTTTTCCGGGTAAATGACCGATGCTGCCGGGGCCAGCAGTACATCCACCTTACCCGGGTGGCGCTGGCACAGTGCTTCCACAGCGGCGGTGTTCTTGGGCAGGGTGCGGTTCTCGCTGTCCAGCAGGCCGAAGGTGCGGGGGAACATCATGTGCTCTTTGCCCAGCAGGATGCCGCCGTTCTGCTCCTTCTGCAGCAGGGTGGTCTCCACTACGCTCTGCAGGCTGATCCACTCATCGCGGCCGAACACCTGATCCTTCACGTACTTTGTGTAGGCGGTAAAGTAGCTGTTCAGCCCCTTGGCGGAAAGCTGGGTCAGCGCCGGGCGCTGGGAAAGGGTGGTGTTTTCCATCTCGCTGTAGGCGCGGTCCGGTGTAATAAGGTCCAGTGCGAACAGACTAAGAAAGAACAGGCTGAACACCACCAGCACCGGGTAGTGCAGGAGCGAGGAAGATTTTTTGGAATGCTTGTCCATCTTCACGCCTCCTTAAAAGTTGAAATAGAGGAATGGGCTGTTGGTGCTGCCCACCACATAGGCGGTGGAGACCACCAGCAGCGCCAGAATGGCGGCACAGCGGGTGACGGCATTCTTTTTGAGCAGGTTCCAAATCTTTTCAATGAGCGGGGTGCAGCAGAGGATGCTGACCACCAGCAGCACACTGTAGTTGCGCAGGAAGTACAGCGGCGAAACACCGCCGGAAGGAACGAACAGCTTGTGGAACAGCAGACCGAAGCTTACGCCCGTATCGTTGCCCACGAACATGGCCCAGCCCACCACAACGAGGAACAGAGTGTAGATGTGGGGCCACACTCTGCCCTTTTGCAGGTGGGGCAGCAGGAACAGCTTTTCTACAGCCAGCAGCACAAAGTAGTACAGGCCCCAGCAGATAAAGTTCCAGTTCGCGCCGTGCCAGATGCCGGTGAGCAGCTCCACCACGAACAGGTTGAAGATCTGGCGCTTCAGGCCCTTGCGGTTGCCGCCAAGAGGAATATACACATACTCCCGGAACCAGCCGGAAAGGGTCATGTGCCAGCGCCGCCAGAACTCGGTGATGGATGCGGAGATATAAGGGTAGTTGAAGTTTGCGGGGAAGTCGAAGCCCAGCATCTTGCCCATGCCAATGCCCATCATGGAGTAGCCGGAAAAGTCAAAGTAGAGCTGCAGGCTGTAGGCGATGATGCCCAGCCACACCAGCGGGGTGGATGCATTGGCAAGGCCCACAAAGGTGGTGGAAGGGCTGTCCGCAACGCCGATGATGTCTGTCCACAAAGCACCGATGGCATCCGCCAGCAGCACCTTTTTGGCAAGGCCAAAGGTGAACAGGGTCATGCCCTCTTCGATCTGCTGCAGGCTGTAGCGATGCCGGTATACGTGCAGCTGGTTCGAGACATCGCGGTATTTCACGATGGGGCCAGCGATCAGCTGAGGGAACATGACCACATAGGCACCAAAGTCGATGATATTACGCTCTGCCTTTACATCCCGGCGGTAAACATCGATAGAGTAGGAAAGGGTCTGGAAGGTGTAAAAGCTGATGCCCAGCGGCAGAGTGCCAATGCCCTGGATCTCGGCAAAGGCGGTGCCCAGCAGGGCGTTTGCGCTGCGCAGCACAAAGTTTGCGTATTTGAAGTAGAACAGCATCCCAAGGCTGCCAATGAGGGCTATCAGCAGAAATGTCCTGCGCAGGGCCGGCTTTTGGTCGAAGTGCTCGATGCACAGGCCGCTGATGTAGTTGATGAGGATGAGGGCCACCATGACCGGGAAAAACCGTACCTCGCCCCAGCAGTAGAACACCAGACTGCAGAGGAACAGAACGGTGTTCTTGAGCTTTGCGGGCGCAAGGTAATACAGCGCCAGCGTGATGGGCAGAAACCGGAACAGAAAGATGATGGTGCTGAAAACCAAAGCGTCAGCCTCCTTTTAGCCGAAAAAAGCCGATGCCGCAAATGGCACCGGCCTTGGGTGGATCCAGATTCAGTCTGCCAGTGCGCTGTCCACGGCGCTGTCCAGATCGGCAGTGCACTCGTTGGATGCGATCACCATGACAATGGTGTTGCCCTTGAAGGCGATGACAGCGTTCTCCACGTTATCCTGCGCCTGAGCAAACTCGGCGTAGTTGCCGTAGAAGGCCACCTGATCCTGCTGGTAGGAAGCCAGCTGGTTGGCTACGTCCTCGGCCTTGCCGTCGGCGGCTTCGAGCACCAGCACCAGACCGGCATCGCCGTTGTCGTTGCTCTTCACGCCCTTGTAGCTCACCACGTCCTCAGCCTTCAGGCCGAAATCGTACTCAATGTTCATGGCTGCGATCTCGAACTGGTTGGAGATGGGGTCGGCTTCCAGCAGAGCATTGAAAACACCGTCCAGTGCATCAGAGCCGTTCTCGGCAGCATTGTCCACAACAGCGGATGCGGCGGCGCTGGAAGCGGGAGATTCCGCAGCAGCGGTGGAAACGGAGGAGGGAGCGGCCGAAGAGCTGGCGGAACTGCCGCAGCCGGTAAGAGCGACAGCAGCCAGCGCGCCGGTGAGAGCAATTGTAAAGATTTTTGTGCGATTTATCATAAAATATTCCCTCTTTTGTTCAAAACATTCTTGCAGCTGTCCAAAGCGGTCCTGCATCAGGGCAGACTATTGTTATCTTACCATAACTGTGTGCAAAATGCAACGAAAAGCCCCTCGGTTTTACGGATTTTTAACCGGTGATCTTCTCCCCTGCAGCAAGCTTCTGCAGCACGGCAACGGCATCCTCAAAGCACAGGCCGCTCTGCTGGATCAGGGCCGCATTTTCCGGCCCCACATAGCGCCAGTGCCACGGCTCGTAGGTGATCTCGGTAACGGCTTCTGCGTTTTTGGGGTACCGCAGGATGAAGCCGTATTCCACGGCATGGGCGCTCAGCCAGCGGAAGGCCTCGGTGTTTTCAAAGCCCTCGGTCAGGTCGGTGTGCTCCGGGCTGTTCAGGTCGGCAGCAAGACCGCAGTTGTGCTCCGAGTAGCCCGGCGGGTTCACGATATTTGCCGCCTGCTTTTTTGCTTCGGCTTCGCTCAGGCCCTTATTGCGGAAATACTGGGTCTTTTGGTCGTAGAGGTTCTTCTGGTAGTCCACGCTGCGGTAGCCGCTCTGCATCCAGATGGTCACGCCGTCCTTTGCGGCGGCGGCCTGCATGGCGAGGAACGCATCGGCGGCTTCGGTCTGCAGGGTCTTGTTCACAGCGGTGGCCGAGCCGCACGCCTTGGTGGTAAAGGTATGATCGTCCGGCATTTTGTTCGTGTGGTTCACCAGCACCATGCGGGGATCATCCAGAATGGCCTGCGCCTGCCGGGCGGTCAGCAGACTGCTTTCTGCCTCTGATGCTGCCGAGGCGCTGGACGTGGAAGTTGCCGAGGCGGCAGGCACAGCGGAACGGCTGTGCAGCACGAACGAGGCCCCGCCCACGGCAATGCAGGCCACGACGGTAACGGTGAGCACGCGCCGCACGGCGGGCCGCAGATGGCGGCGGTGATGAGGATGGACAGACAGGTTCATCTGGAATACCTTCTTTCCGGTGGATGTGCATAGAGTTTGCTTCCTATGGGCAAGCTATGCCCGGAGGGGAAACAATATGAAAATGACAGCACAGGAATATGCGCGCCGGGTGCGGCGCATCGGGCCGCACTCGCCCTTGGGGCTGGACTGCCTGTGGGCTTTTGGCGTGGGCGGCGGTATCTGCCTGCTGGGCGAAGTGCTGCGCCAGAGCTATCTTGCCATGGGCGTGGAAGCCGACCTTGCCGGCACCCTGACCAGCTGCAGCCTGATCGTGCTCTCAGCGGTGCTTACCACGCTGGGCTGGTACCAGAAGCTGGCCGCAAAGGCCGGGGCCGGGTCGCTGGTGCCCATCACAGGCTTTGCCAATGCGGTGGTCAGCGCGGCCATCGAGTTCAAGGCCGAGGGCCGGGTGCTGGGTACCGGGGCCAAGATGTTCACCATTGCCGGGCCGGTGATCGTGTACGGCACGCTGGCGGCGGTGGTGTACGGCGCGGTGCTGTGGGTGCTGGGCATGGCGGGTGTGCCTGTGCTGTCATAAACACGGGCAAGTGTGCCGTAAGATTGCAGCATGATGTTATTATACAATATTTTATGGAACGGTTTCCATCTATTTTCCACGAAGGAGAAATTTTGCCTATGACGGTCCGGTGCGGGGATACCCTGCTGTTCCAGACACTGCCGGTGATCGCTGCGGGTGCAGCGGTGGGCGGCAAAAAAGAGAGCGAAGGCCCGCTGGCGGCAGAGTTCGACGAGCTGAGCGCAGACAACCGCTTTGGCCAGTCCAGCTGGGAAGCTGCGGAAAAATACCTGCAGCTGCGCGCCGCGCGGCTGTGCCTGCAAAAAGCGGCGCTTCCGCAGGAAAAGGTGCAGCTGGCCCTTGCCGGGGATCTGCAGGCCCAGTGCACGGCATCCAGCTATGCCATGCGGGAGCTGGGCGTGCCCTTTGCCGGGCTGTTCGGGGCCTGCAGCACCATGGCCGAGGGCCTTGCGCTGGGCGCTGCTCTGTGCGAGGGCGGTGCTGCGCGCAATCTGCTGGCCATGGCTTCCAGCCACTTCTGCGCGGCAGAGCGGCAGTTCCGCACGCCGCTGAGCTACGGCGCGGTGCGCACGCCCACGGCCCAGTGGACTGCCACCGCTGCCGGATGCTGCCTTTTGCAGCCGCAGGGCGAAGGCGTTGGCATTGCCGCTGCCACCTTTGGCCGTGTGCAGGATTATCAGGTAAAGGACATCAACAATATGGGGGCTGCCATGGCCCCGGCAGCGGCTTCCACCCTGCTGCACTATTTTAAGGATACTGGCACCGAACCGCAGGAGTTCGACTGCATCTATACCGGCGACCTTGGGCAGGTGGGCAGTCAGCTGCTGCGGGAGCTGCTGGCCGCAGAAGGTTTGCTGATCAAAAACCATGTGGACTGCGGGTGCATCCTGTTCGATGCAAACGAGCAGAGCGTAAAGAGCGGCGGCTCAGGCCCGGGCTGCTGCGCGGCGGTGCTGTGCGGGCACATCCTGCCGCGCCTGCGCCGGGGCAGCCAGAAGCGGGTGCTGTTCACAGCCACCGGGGCCCTGATGAGCCAGACTACCTTTTTGCAGAAGGAGACCATCCCGGCGGTGGCGCATCTGGTGGAGCTGCGTGCGCCGGAAAAGGAGAAGTAAGATGAACTATTTCTGGGCTTTCTGTGTGGGCGGGGCCATCTGCGTGGCGGGACAGCTGCTCATCGACCTGACCGGCCTGACCCCGGCCCGCATCCTGACCGGATATGTGGTGGCGGGCGTGGTGCTTTCGGCCATTGGGTGGTATGCCCCGCTGGCCGAGTTTGCCGGGTGCGGGGCCACGGTTCCCCTGCTGGGCTTCGGCCATCTGCTGGCAAAGGGCGTGCGCACTGCGCTGCAGGAAGAAGGTGCTGTGGGCATCCTCACCGGCGGGCTGACCGCCGCTGCGGCCGGTGTTACCACCAGCCTTGTGTGCGGCGTGGTGTGCAGCTGGGTGGGCAAAAGTCACGACCAGAACTGAAGAAGAAATACACAAGAACATTGCTGCTTTGTCCGCCACCCTTCGCCCTGTTTTTCCACCGCACTGCGGTAAACTGTGCAAAACAGGAGGTGATGCGGATGAAGCACCGCTGGACGACCCTTTTGTGGGAGCTTTGGGCTGCACAGGCCTTGTGCGCGGTGGCAGCCCTGCCGCCGGGCAGTGCGTTCCATACATGCCCGGCACTGGCGCTGCCGGGGCTGGCCCTTGCGGCGGCGGTGCCCACGGCATGGGCTGCGTGGGCGCTGCTGGCCGAGCCGCCCGACGGCCTGCCGCCGGAGCAGCTTCTGGAGCAGGCACCGGGGTTCGATTTTGCCACCCTGTGTGATTTTGAGCGGCCTGCTGCCGTGCCCTGAAAAGCGGGCAAAACAAAAACCCCTGTGCCGGGAACCCGGTACAGAGGTTTTGTTCGTCAATCAGAAAGCGATCAAGCGTTCTTGTTAGCACGCTTTGCCATACGGCTGATCTTGCGGCTGGCGGTGTTCTTTTTGATGACACCCTTAGCGCGAGCCTTGTCGATCGCGGAAACAGCAGCCAGGACGGTTGCGTCCTTGTCAGCGGCATTCGCATCGATGGCAGCGTCTGCCTTCTTGACGACTGTTTTCAGGTTGGTCTTAATGGCCTTGTTGTGAGCCTGCTCTGCAGCAGCCTGCACGACGCGGTCCTTCTGAGATTTGATGTTAGGCATTCGTTCCACCTCCTTGGCTACCTATAACAGCGCACCCTATGATACCATATTTCGCGTACCAGCGCAAGCGTTTTTTTGATTTTTGTTTAGAAAAGTTTTATTTTTGCCATACTTTCTGCGTGCAGAGGGGGCATTTGGCCCCAAAACAGGCAGGAGGAGCAGAAAAATGCGTTTTACCGATATGGCAGACGAGATGTTTGGTGCAGCACAGGGGGCGCTGCCTGCCGGGGTAAGGCTTGCCACAGCAAAGCGCGGCGGGGTCACAATAACGCGGGTGGAGATCGCGCGCGAAGGGCTGGCGAAGCCCCGCGGACGGTATGTCACGCTGGAAATGCCCAGCGTCAGCGTGCTGGACGAGCGGGACGCTGCGGTGATCGAGACCTGTGCGGCAGAACTGCGCGCCCTGCTGCCGCCGGAAGGGCCGGTGCTGGTGCTGGGCATCGGGAACCGGCGGGTCACGGCGGATGCTCTCGGCCCGCGCACGGCGCAGAAGATTTTAGTCACCATGGGGCCGCAGCACACGCTGCCGGTAAAAGGCATCCGGCCGGTGGCCGCCATTGCGCCGGGGGTGTCGGCCTCCACCGGGCTGACTCTGCGCCAGCTGGCCGGGGCCATGGTGGAAGCGGTGCGGCCGGCGGCCCTGATCTGCGTGGACAGCCTTTGCAGTGCCGAGGGCGCGCGGCTGGGCCGCAGCGTGCAATTCTCCGACACCGGGCTGTACCCGGCGCAGGCGGATCATGCAAAGCATCTGGACGCGGCAGCGCTGGGCGTGCCGGTGATCGCGGCGGGCATCCCCACCTTGATGGATTCGGACGAAGGAGCAGATCTTGTGGTCACGCCCCGGGCGCTGGACAGCGTGATCGCCCACGGCTCGGCTCTGCTGGCCGGTGCCATCAACCGGGCCTTGCAGCCAAGGCTCAGCGTGGCGCAGCTGTTCTGGCTGGCGGGGTAACACCGGTGGGCCGGAAGGGAGGTTATTTTATGCGCAGCAAAGCACTGCCGCCCGCCCGGGCGCAGGGGCATATCGTGCCGTTTCTGGAAGCGGCTGCTCTGTTTGCCGCACTGTGCATCTTTGCCCGCACGGCGGCACTGATGCTGGCTGCGGCCATTACTGCACCGCTGCCAATGGCCGAAACTCTTTTCTGGCTGGGGCGGCAGGCCGCACAGGAGCAGCCCGCATCATCTGTGCAGGTGGAAGCCGCACCGGACAGCACACCGGAAGCGGCATCCTCTCTGCCGCAGGCCGTGCAGGCGCTGACTGGGAACATTGAGGACTACCTTGTGCCGTTGCTGGGCGAGGAAGCCCGCCCGGCGGATGCGGGTACTGTCATTGAAAAAAATTATCCGCAGGGCAGCGGCGAAAAGTACATTCCCTGCGGGGCGGGCAGCATCAAAAACAATACCCGGCAGACGGCGGCAGACATTGCGGCGGAGATTGAGAATCCGCTGCCCTTTGCCATTGAGCCGAACAGTCCCGACCCGCAGGTGCTGGTGATGCACACTCACGCAACCGAGGACTACCGCCTTTCGGCCGGGCTGTGGTTTGCCCCCGGCGATGGTGCCCGCAGCACCGACTGCAGCGTGAATATGTGCGCGGTGGGCCGTGTGGTGGCCGATACCCTCAATGCGGCAGGCATCAACACCCTGCACGACGAGACCCTGAACGACTACCCTAGCTACACCGGCAGCTATGCCAACAGCCGGGCCGTGGTGCAGCAGTATCTGGCCCGGTATCCCAGCATCAAGGTGGTGCTGGATGTCCACCGGGATGCCATCGAGACGGAAAGTGGCAGCCGCTATGCCCCGGTGTGCACGGTGGACGGGCGGCAGGCCGCACAGGTCATGATCATCTGCGGGTGCGACAACGGCACCACCGTTCAGCTGCCGGGCTGGCGGCAGAATCTGCGCTTTGCCGCTGCGTGGGAGCGCAGCATGGAAGGAATGTACCCCGGTTTTACCCGGCCGGTGCTGTTCAGCTACCGGTTCTACAATCAGGATCTGACCACCGGCAGCCTGCTCATTGAGATCGGCGGGCACGGCAATAACCTGAACGAGGCTCTTTATGCCGGGCAGCTGGCGGCAAAGGGCCTTGCTGCCGCATTGCTGGGCGGTGCTTGACAAAACGCCGCCAAAGTGCTATTTTTTAAAGGTCAAATGCAAAGATCGGGAAAAGTAGCGCGGGCCGTCCGGCCCAGAGAGTGCGGCACAGCTGAGAGCCGCGCCCGCACGCCGCGTGAACGAACACCCGGGAGCAGCAAACTGAACATGGCAGCTGCCATTAGTAGGTGCGCCGCAGGCCCTGCGTTACGGGGGCAGCGCTTTTATTGAGCGCGTGAGCGACCGGACACTTCCGGTAATTCAGGTGGCACCGCGGACATTACAAGACAGCTTGTTCGCCCTGAACTTTCAGGGAGAACAAAGCTGTCTTTTTTATGTTATAAAGGAGAACTATCATGGAACGTACCGAGATCGTTTCGCTGTTCAAAAACACCCCCGCCGACGGCACCGAGATCACCGTCTGCGGCTGGGCAAAGAACATCCGCGACTCCAAGAACATCGGCTTCATCGCCCTGTCGGACGGCGGCTGCTTCAAGACCCTGCAGGTCGTGCTGGAAGCAGGCAAGCTGGCAAACTACGATGAGGTGATCCACACCGGTCTGTACAGCAGCCTGCGCGTCAAGGGCAAGCTGGTGCTCACCCCGCAGGCAAAGCAGCCCTTTGAGCTGAATGCCGACAGTGTGGAGATCCTGGGCGACTGCCCGGCGGACGAGTATCCGCTGCAGAAAAAGAAGATGAGCATGGAATATCTGCGCACCATGCCCACCCTGCGCCCCCGCACCAACACCTTCAACGCCGCTTTCCGCGTGCGCAGCGCCGCGGCCTACGCCATCCACAAGTTCTTCCAGGAGAACGGCTTCGTTTACTCTCACTCCCCGCTGCTCACCTCTTCCGACTGTGAGGGCGCAGGCGAGATGTTCCGCGTGACCACCCTCGACCTTGAGAATGTGCCCAAGAACGAGGACGGCACCGTGGATTACACGCAGGACTTCTTCGAGAAGCCGGTCAACCTGACCGTTTCCGGCCAGCTGGAAGCCGAAGCCATGGCCATGGCATTCGGCAAGGTGTACACCTTCGGCCCCACCTTCCGCGCCGAGAAGAGCTTTACCACCCGTCACGCCGCCGAGTTCTGGATGATCGAGCCGGAGATGGCATTCTGCGACCTGTCCGGCTACATGGACACCGCCGAGGCCATGACCAAGTACGTCATCCGCTACGTGCTGGACAACTGCCCGGATGAAATGGCCTTCTTCAACCAGTTCATCGACAAGGGCCTCATCGAGCGTCTGGAGCTGGTGGCAAACTGCGAGTTTGGCCGCATCAGCTACACCGAGGCCATCGAGATCCTGAAGAAGAACAACAAGAAGTTCCAGTTCCCTGTGGAGTGGGGCGTGGACATCCAGACCGAGCACGAGCGCTACCTGACCGAGGTGGTGTTCAAAAAGCCTGTGTTCGTCACCGACTACCCGAAGGAGATCAAGAGCTTCTACATGAAGCAGAACCCGGACGGCAAGACCGTGGCAGCCGCAGATATGCTGGTGCCCGGCATCGGCGAGCTGATCGGCGGCAGCCAGCGTGAAGAGAACTACGACAAGCTGGTGGCCCGCATGGACGAGCTGGGCATGGACAAGACCAACTACGACTGGTACCTGAACCTGCGCAAGTTCGGCGGCGTGGAGCACGCCGGCTACGGCTTGGGCTTCGAGCGCATGATCATGTACCTCACGGGCATCCAGAACATCCGTGACGTGCTGCCCTTCCCCCGCACCGCATACGGATTCTGAGTATGACGATTTGAATGCCCTCCGCTTGCGCTTTGGGCATATTCAGCGGAATGAATTTTTAATATTCGTGTTTGTCGCGGCCTGCGGGCCGCTCCAAACACATTTTCACGCAAGGGGCCGTATCCGGAAACTGCTGCTTTAAAATGATACAGCTGTTGACCGCGGCGGCCTTACCTGTGAAAGTGCGATCCCGGAAAGTCCGCAGACTTTCCGGGATCGCTTTCTATAAAAATTTTACCGCTATGATTGCCAGAGCAAAGCGGAGGCAATTCTAAATCGGCAAGATGTCTGACTTTTCAACAAGGAGCACAAAACAAGTGGAAAACATCTCTCCTGCCCTGCTGGACTGGTTTTACAAAAACCACCGCATCCTGCCCTTCCGCACCGACCCCAGCCCCTACCATGTGTGGCTCAGCGAGATCATGCTGCAGCAGACCCGGGTCTCGGCGGCACTGCCCTACTACGAACGCTTTCTCGCCGCCCTGCCGGACATTCGGGCCCTTGCCGCCTGCGAAGAGGAAAAGCTGCACAAGCTCTGGGAGGGTCTTGGCTACTACAGCCGGGTGCGCAACCTGCAAAAGGCTGCACGCATCGTCTGTGAGCAGTACGGCGGACAGCTGCCCGCCGACTATGATGCCCTGCGGGCCCTGCCCGGCATCGGGGACTACACGGCGGGAGCCGTTGCGTCCATCAGCTTCGGCATCCCGGTGCCCGCCGTGGACGGCAATGTGCTGCGGGTGTTCTCCCGTTTGTACAACGACCCCGCTGCCGTCACAGAACCGGCCGTGAAAAAAGCGTTCACCGCCCGCGTGATGGAGCACCAGCCGCCGGATGCGCCCGGCGACTACAATCAGGCCCTTATGGAGCTGGGAGCGCTGGTCTGCGTGCCGAACGGTGCGCCCCTGTGCGAAAAATGCCCGCTTGCCCACCTGTGCGCCGCCCGTGCTGCGGGCACTGCATTGGAGCTGCCCCGCAAAGCAGCGCCCAAGCCCCGCAGACTGCAGCCTGTGACGCTGGCGCTGGTGGAAAGCCCGGCAGGTTTCCTTTTGCAGCAGCGGCCCCAAAAGGGCCTGCTTGCCGGGCTGTGGCAGCCGGTACTGTGGGAGGGTGAAGCCCTTGCCGCCGGAGAGGTCCTTGCCCGCCTGCAGGCCATGGGGATGGATACCGGCACCGCCGCGCCGGAAGCGCTGCCCGCTGCAAAGCACATCTTCAGCCACATCGAGTGGCATATGAACGGCATCCTGCTGCATGTGCCCGCCCAAGATGCTCCGGCAGGCTGCGTGTGGGCAAGCCGGAAAGCCCTGCAGGCCGAGTATACGCTGCCCGGTGCATTCAAGGCATACAGGAAGCTTATAGTATGAAATTTTGGCCTTTTTGACCTGAATGGTTGTAATTTTTGACAGGAACGGGTATAATAAAAGCCAACAAGCACTGGAATGAAAGCTGAAACATCGTTTCAACGAAAAAAGGAGTGTATTGAACCTATGAAGAAATCTTGTCTGGTCGCTGTGATCACTGTTCTGGCCGCTGTTGCCGGTGCCCTTGCTGCTGTTGCTGTTTACCTGCACCGCCGTGAGAAGGAGCTGGACGAGTACGAGCGTCTGCTGTTCGGCGAGGACGATGCTGCAACGGTAGAGCCGGAGGCTGCTGCCGAAGAGGCTGCCCCTGCAGAGGATGCTGCAGAATAAAAAACACGAACCGTAAACCTTCGGGCGCACCGGCAGTCTGCAAAAGGCTGTGCCGGTGCGCCCTTTTTGCTACATAGAAGGAGTGTATCATGAAGCGTTTTCTGCTCTGGCTCGTGGGTGTGGTGCTGGGCGTAGGCATCTTTCTGGGCGCGGTGATGGGCGTGAGCTATGCCTTTACCACCGAGGGCGGCTGCCCGGACAGCACCGCGCAGTTTGGCACCGAAGCGCTGGAACCCAACGGCTGGTGCTGGCAGGTGCCGCTCATCGGCGGAAAGCTCGATAAGGTGTTTGCCAGCCCCGCCACCCTCACGGTGCAGAAGCTGGGCACGCTGTACACGGCCCACCCGGCCATCACCCTGCCGGACTGGGCCAGCTACACCACCCTCACCATCCAGAACGCCTATGGCAGCATTGTATTTGTGGGCAGTGTGAGCGATTATCAAAGCTTTTTGTTCCCGGCCAACGGCGAATATAAGGCAGAGCTATCGGTCTGGCGGGTGCCGGAGGGCGGCATGGCCACCCAATTTGAGGGCGGCAGCACCGGCGCAGTGCGCAAAAATCTGGGGCTGGAAAAGCCCGCAAAGCCCACCGGCTGGTATCGTTATGCCTTCCGGTTCACCCTGCAGGCCAGCGCGGAGGTGGAGCTTTCCGCCGAGCGGGTGGAGCAGGGCGGCATTGTGGGCCTGCGCATCTCCGGCATGACCGGCGATGCAGCACCCACTGTGGAGACCGACCTTGGCAATGTGCAGTGCGTGCGTGCAGCCGATGGCTGGCGGGCCTACATCCCGGCGGCATACAACGCTTCCTCCGGCGGGCATGAGGTGAACATTACCGTGAACGGCGAGACCATCACCCGCAGCATCATCGTGCTGCCCAAGGATTTTGGCACGGTGGACGTGGAGCCGGAACTGGATGCATCGGATGCGGCAAACACCCAGTTCCGCAATGCAGTCTGGGGCCTGTACGAAGCGCCCGCGCGGGAAAAAATGTGGCAGGGCGGCTTTGTGAACCCGGTGGAAAGCTACACCACCCTTGTGGATTACGGTCAGGTCAGGGTGGTCAACGGCCAGCAGGGCAGCCGTTCCAACTCCACAAAACTTTATACCATCCCCGGTGAACCCTGCCGTGCCCCTGCAAACGGCGTGGTGGTGCTGGCCGCAGAGCTGGCCCTTACCGGCAACACGGTGGTCATCGACCATGGCTGCGGGATGCGCAGCTACCTGTACGGGCTGCAGACTCTTTCCGTCTCCGCCGGGCAGAGCGTGGAAAAGGGGCAGGCTGTGGGTGTGCTGGGCGAAGAACTGACCATGGACTTCAAGCTTGGCAGCAAAAGCGTGAACCCGTGGATGCTGTTCCAGACCTCCGGCGGGCTGTTCTGGAAGGAGAACGGGTAAAGATAAAGCAGAATTTTGAAGTCGCACTGCTACGTTGATTCATCAAATAACCGTTGTTCATTTTTTGCATAGGAGGTTTACCATGCTAGAGCAATTCTTCAAGTCACGGGTGGCAACTGTTTCGGATTCAACTTATTGCCATCGTATTACAGATGCTTTGACAGCAGCTGGAATCAAATGCTATTGCAAAACCAAAGATGCTAATCAGCGAAGTGTTTTTGACGCGACACGGATGCGGGCTCAAATTGGGACTTTTGGAATAAAGCCCCGGTATATTACAGAGATTTTTGTAGATAAAGAAAACGCAGAGCTCGCTTCTCATATCATTCATACTCTGTAAAATTCCAGTTTGCAAACCTGCTATCAATATCAAAAGCCGGAGCCGTCAGCATTACCTGTCGGCTCCGGCCTTTTTCGGAGCTTTTAAAACCTCAGGAGATGGCATCCACATCCCACTTCATGCGGACGGCATCGGCACCGTCCAGTTTGATGTTCAGCGCACCAGCGTTGTCCATCACCTGCTGCGGGGTGCGGGCACCGCACAGCACATGCAGGCCGGGGATCATGCGGGCGGTCAGGGCGATCACCAGCTGTGCCAGAGAGCAGTCGTATTTCTCGGTCAGGTCGCCCCACTTTGCCAGCATGTCCAGCGCCTGTGCCCGGCGGGCGGGCTGGAAGCTGGGGTTCGAGTTGCGGGTGCTGCCCTCAGGATAGGTGGTGTCCATGGTCACCTTGCCGGTCAGCAGGCCCTGCTCCAGCGGAGAGTATGCCTGCACCGAAACGCCCAGCTCCCTGCAGGTGGGCAGCAGCTGCTTTTCCACACGGCGGGTGAGCAGACTGTACTTTTCCTGAATGACATCCAGCTGGCCGTACTTGCAGTAGCCGCGGATGATGTCCGCAGTGACGTTGGATGCACCGATGGCACGGATCTTGCCCTGCTCCTTCAGCTTCATCATGGCTTCCACCGTCTCTTCCAGCGGGTAGATGCCGAAATCGGGGGTCTGCCAGTGGGTGTACAGCACATCCAGATGATCGGTGTGCAGGCGGCGCAGGCTGTCCTCCACATCCTCGATGATGCTCTTTGCAGAAAGGTCGCGGTAAACGGTGGTGCCGTCCACGACCTTGTGCAGCACCGGTGTTTCATGCCGCCACTCCAGACCGCACTTGGTGGAAAGCACCACCTTGTCGCGGTCGATGTGCTTCATGGCTTCGCCCACCACGGTCTCGCTGTGGTACAGGCCGTAGATGGGCGCGGTGTCGATCCACTGGATGCCCTGCTCCACAGCAGTCTGGATGGCCTTGACTGAAAGGCTGTCGTCGTTATCGCCCCACCATGCACCGCCGCCGATGGCCCAGGTGCCCATGCCGAGAAATGGCACCTGAATGCCGCTTTTGCCAATATTGATGTTTTGCATATATTTTCCCTCCATGCCAGCAGTGTTCCCCGCAATGGGAAGCAATCATACAAGCGCTGGCATTCTTTGTTGTATGCTTCAGACTTTATGAAAAAAGAGCCGCAGCTGCGGGACATTCCCGCACCGCAGCTCTCTTTCAACTCAGATATTACCGAACTCGCTCAGTTTCAGCGTTTCGTTGTGGGTCTCAGCCCAGCGCACCGCCCAGTCGGAGGTGAACAGCAGCAGGCGGTTGCCCTTCATATCCTCCACAGCCTTGGTGTCGCTGGTCAGGTCCAGATCCCGCAGGTTGTAGGTGTCGGGGTCGTTCTGCACCCAGCGCAGCTGTTCAAAGGGCAGCTGCTGCATCCGGATCTCCACGTTGTACTCGGTGTTCAGGCGGTACTCCAGCACTTCCAGCTGCAGCACGCCGACCACGCCGACCACCACTTCTTCCATGCCGCCGCCCACTTCGCGGAAGATCTGGATGGCACCCTCCTGCGCGATCTGCTCCATGCCCTTCACGAACTGCTTGCGCTTCATGGTGTCCTTCTGCTCAATGCGGGCAAAGTGCTCCGGCGAGAAGGTGGGGATGCCTGCGAACTGGACCTTCTTTTTGCCGGTGCACAAGGTGTCGCCGATGGAGAAGATGCCCGGGTCGAACAGGCCGATGATATCGCCGGCGTAGGCTTCGTCCACGATGGCGCGGTCCTGCGCCATCAGCTGGGTGCCGGTGGCCAGCTTGATGTTCTTACCCTCCTGCACATGGTAGGCCTCCATGCCGCGCTCGAACTTGCCGGAGCAGATGCGCATAAAGGCGATGCGGTCGCGGTGGGCCTTGTTCATGTTGGCCTGAATTTTAAAGATGAAGGCAGAGAACTCGTCGCGGCAGGGGTCCACGGTCTCGCCGGTCAGGCTGTCCACGCGGGCCAGCGGGGTGGGGGTGAGCCGCAGGAAGTTCTCCAGAAAAGGCTCCACGCCAAAGTTGGTCAGGGCAGAACCAAAGAACACGGGGCTCAGCTCGCCGCGCAGCACTTTGTCGAGGTCAAATTCCTCGGCGGCACCGTCCAACAGCTCGATCTCATCCACCAGCTGCTGGTGCAGATACGGGGTGAGCAGCTCGTCCAGTGCGGGATCGCCCAGCTCGGCCTCGGTCTCATCCACCTTCTTCACGCCGTTGGCGCGGCCGTCGCTGGAAAATGCCAGCACCTTGCGGGTGTTGCGGTCGAACACGCCCTTGAACTCCTTGCCGCAGCCGATGGGCCAGTTCATGGGGTAGGTCTTGATGCCCAAAATCTCCTCGATGTTCTCCATCAGCTCAAAGGGGTCGCGGGCTTCGCGGTCCATCTTGTTGATGAAGGTGAAGATGGGGATGTGGCGCAGGGTGCACACCTTGAACAGCTTGATGGTCTGGGCCTCAACGCCCTTTGCAGCGTCGATGACCATGACGGCAGAGTCTGCCGCCATCAGGGTGCGGTAGGTGTCCTCCGAGAAGTCCTGATGGCCCGGGGTGTCCAGAATGTTCACGCACTTGCCCGCGTAGTTGAACTGCAGGACAGAAGAGGTGACGGAAATACCGCGCTGCTTCTCAATGTCCATCCAGTCGGACACGGCGTGCTTTGCGCTCTGCTTGCCCTTGACGGAGCCTGCCTGATTGATGGCTCCGCCGTACAGCAGCAGCTTTTCGGTCAGAGTGGTCTTACCGGCATCGGGATGGCTGATGATCGCAAACGTCCGGCGGCGCTCGATTTCTTCACGATTTGTCATAAGTTGTAGATCTCCTGATAAACCTGCCGTGGAGCAGGAAGTGGATTTTTGCATTCAGTATGTCCGGTTGGACTTTGCCGGGCTCGCCCTCTCAGGCGCTAACGCGCCAGCTCCCCCAAAGTGGGAGCCCTTGGCAGTCCACGCAAAGTGCATCTTTTCGCCAAGGCCTCTCCCTCTGGGAGAGGTGGATTTGCGAAGCAAAGACGGAGAGGGCGAGGCCGTCTTTTTACACATACGTACCCTATTTTATCCGAAAACGCTCCATAATGCAAGTGTTTTCGTTATTTTTTCAGGATGATGCAGGGCAGAGGGGCGGTTTCGGCCCAGTTGGCAAAATCACACACCAGAACGGTAAAACTTTTGAGCGGAAGTGCCCGGAGATATTCCAGCACCGTCTGCTTTTCATCCGTGCCGATGACCTGCCCGCTGTAGAGGATGGCGCTCACCACGCCGCCGGGGCGAACGGCTTCCAAAGCCGCCTGCAGGGCTGGGATGCTGCTCTGCGCGGTGGAGAACACTGCGTGGTCGGCCCCGGGCAGCCAGCCAAAGTTGAACATCACCGCATCTGCCGTGCCGGGCTGCACAACCTGTAAAAGGTCTGCGTGGCTTTGGCAGTGCAGCTCATACCGGGCGGCAGGCACGCCCAGCTGCTCCAGATGCTTCCGGGTGGATGCAATGGCAGCTTCCTGCACGTCAAAGCCGACTACCTTTCCTTCCGGCGCGATGATGCCGCACAGAAAGGCCGTGTCGCCGCCGTTGCCGCAGGTAGCATCGATGCAAAGACGCGGCTGTGCCAGCCGGGCGGCCAGAAAGTCCTGCACGAACTTGACGGCGGTCAGGTCCGGCGTGCGGCGGCGCACCAGCTGCCTGCCTTCTGCTGCAAAGCCGAACTTTGCCCAGAACGCAAGCTCTGCGGCATCGGCGGGCAGCGGGGTGGTAAATACGGTAGCCTTTTCGCGGTCGTATCCGGCGTAGGCGCGCAAGACTTCTTTTAATAGATAGGAGCCGTAGCCTTTGCGCCGCCACTGCGGTTCGATGCCAAACGCGGTGATGGCAGCCCCCTTCGGGGCGGGCGTGAGCGCGCAGAAGCCGATCTGTGTTTTTTCCTTATAGAGGGCAAAGCCCTCGTCTGTGCGGTGCAGTTCCATGGTGTGTTCCTCCTGAATTTACACTTTTACAATAGCAAGCGCAAAGGCCGCTGTCAAGGGCGGAAAGCGCGTCTTTATTTCACAGTTTCTTCACGGCGCGCGCGATTGATTTTCACAATTGATGGTTACAATAGGAGCAGTTCAACGGAACAGGGCTCCTGTGGACGTATCCCTTACGGAAAGGAAGTATCAGCATGGACAATGAGAACAAATGGGAATATGATTATTCCTCTCAGGATAAAAACGAAAGCGGAGATACCGGTTATCCCAATGTGGGCAGCAGCGGCATGAACACCGCCAACCAGTACAACGACCCGCAGCCGGAACCGGAGACCGCTTACACCGCTCCGCAGACAGACAACGGCGCAGGTGGTGCAACGCCGCCGGTACATCCGGTACAGCCGCAGGACGCGCAGCCCCCTAAAAAGAAGAAAAAGTTCAATGGCAAGCGCGTTGCACGCAGCGCTGTGGCGCTGGTGCTGGCCGCAGCCATGGGCTTTGCGGGCGGCTTTGTGGGGGCAAAGTTTGGCGGCAGCGGCAAGGTGGTCATTCAGCAGGTGGCACCTTCCTCTACGGCCGACAGTGCACCCGGCTCGGATAGTTCCATCACCGCAGCATCCAGCAGCGGCAGCAGCCTGACCACGGAACAGGTGGCTGATCTGGTCAGCCCCAGCGTGGTGGTCATCACTACGGAGCAGGTGGTCTACTCTCAGTGGTCGTGGTACGGCCAGAATCAGGTGGAGAGCGGTGCCGGCAGCGGCGTGATCATCAGCTCGGACGGCTACATCCTCACCTGTGCACATGTGGTGGACGGCGCTTCCACCATCACCGTTACCATTGGTGACAAGGACTACACCGCCACCCTTGTGGGCGAAGATACCACCAGCGATATCGCGGTCATCAAGATCGATGCTGACGGCCTGACCCCCGCCACCGTGGGCAACAGCGACAGCCTGAAGGTGGGCCAGAGCGTGATGGCTGTGGGCAACCCGCTGGGTGAGCTGGGCGGCACCGTGACCGGCGGCATGATCAGCGCTTTGAACCGCAGCGTCACCATTCAGGGCAGCAGCTCTGTGAACACCATGTCCCTGATCCAGATGGATGCTTCGGTCAGCCCCGGCAACTCCGGCGGCGGCCTGTTCAATATGAACGGTGAGCTGGTCGGCATTGTGAATGCAAAATCCTCTTCCAGCGATGCAGAGGGTCTGGGCTTTGCCATCCCCATCAACGATGCCATCAAGGTGGCACAGGAACTGCTGGAGAACGGCTATGTGACCGGACGGCCTTATTTGGGCATCACCTATCTGGCCGTGACCGACGCACAGACTGCTTCTCAACTGGGCGTGAATGCCTACGGCGTTTACGTTGTGGAGGTGGTCAAGGGCGGCCCTGCCGAAAAGGCAGGCCTGCAGGCCGGTGACCGCATCGTGAGCGTGGACGGCACCGAGATCGCCTCCAAGGACGACCTTGGCACTCTGATGCAGAAGCACGCAGCAGGCGATACGCTTTCCATCACCATTGCACGCGACGGCCAGATGCAGACGGTCAATGTGACACTGGGCGAAAAGACGGCTTCCAACAGCTGAGCAAAATAGAAAACAGGAGCGGATGAGAGTTTTCCATCCGCTCCTGTTTTTATATCTGTCCAAAGATGGCGGCACTGTAAGGCATCAGCACGGCCTCGTGCTCATACACTCTTGCCGGGCCGCGCCACAGGCTGGACGAGATGCCGTCGCTCAGCATCTGCCAGCGTCCAACCGGCAGCGGCACGGCCTTGCTGGTCTCGGTGGGGTTATAGAACACGCACAGCGCCTGCCATGCTGCGCCGTCGCCCCACTGGGCGGGCAGCTGCCAGCCCACCAGCGGCTGCTCCAGTGAGAAAAAGTACAGGGCATCCGGCGCGTGGGGGTCGGTGCTGGAAAGCCGCGGAAACCTTGCCCGCAGAGCCAGCAGGCCGCGGTAGTAGTCCACCAGTGCATGATATTTTTCGGCCCGCTCCCAGTCCAGCCGGTTCAGCGCAGGCGAAGAGCGGTAGCTGTTGCCCTTCCCTTTTTTGGTGCGGGCAAACTCCTCGCCCGCCTGCAGGAAAGGCAGGCCGAAGCTGGTCAGGTAAATGCCCGCCGCCAGCCGGTTCTGGGCAAGGGCTGTGCTGTCTGCCGCCGTGAACTCCGGCTTTTCGTACCGCACCAGCAGCAGCTTGTCCCACAGGGTGAAGTTGTCGTGGGCGGAAACATAGCTCACGATCTGGCTGGGCGCGTGGGGCGGCAGACGGTCGCTGCGGCACCATGCCGCCACCGCGCCGCCGATATCCCAGAAGCTGCTGGGCCTGCCCTCCACATAGCCCGGCTCCCGGGCGTTGAAGCAGCCGCCCTTGATGGTGTCGCGGGTGTCGTCGCAGAAGATGCCGATGCGCTCGTTCAGCATGGCAAGATTCGCCTTGTTGGCCTCGTACCGGTGCAGCTGGCTGCCGCCGCCCTGCCACGGCTCGCCGTACATCAGGATATCCCGCCCGCCGGGCAGCGTATCCAGCGCGGCGCGCACCGCGTTGATGGTCTCCACGTCGTACAGACCCATCAGGTCGAACCGGAAGCCGTCGATGTGGTATTCCTGCGCCCAGTAGAGGATGGAATCGATCATATACCGCCGGGCCATGGGCCGCTCGCTGGCAAATTCATTGCCGCAGCCGCTGCCGTTGGAAAAGCTGCCGTCCTCGTTCTGGCGAAAAAAGTAGCAGGGCACGGTGTCGTTCAGCGGGTTCGCATTGCGGTACATGTGGTTATACACCACATCCATCACCACGCCGATGCCCGCCGCGTGCAGGGCTGCGATCATTTCCCTGCACTCCCGGATGCGCACCTCGCCGCGGGTGGGGTCGGTGGAATAGCTGCCTTCGGGCACATTGTAGTTGGTGGGGTCATAGCCCCAGTTGTACTGCCGCAGCAGCGGCTTTGCCTCGTCCACGCTGCCAAAGTCGAAAATGGGCAGCAGCTGCACATACTTCACGCCCAGACGCCGGAGATAGTTCAGGCAGGTGGGGTGGATGCCGTCCCCGTGCAGGGTGGTGCCCTGCTGGGTAAAGGCCATGAACTTGCCCCGCCATGCCGGGCGCACGCCGCTGGCAGCGTCCTGCGAGAAGTCGCGCACGCTCACCTCCCACACCGCGCGCTGCTCCGGCGGGATGACCGGACGCACATCCCGCTCCCACCCGGAGGGGGCGGTGCGGGCAAGATCTACGATCATGCTGCGGGTGCCGTTCACACCGGCAGCGCGGGCGTAAGGGTCGCCGGTCTCGCGGCTCACGCCGTCCACCGTCACCGTAAAGGTGTAATAACGGCCGTGCTGGTCGCCGGGCAGATAGATGCTCCACACGCCCTGCGGCCCGCGTTCCAGCGGCAGGGTGCCCATGCACACGCCGCCATTGCCCTTGCGGTAAAGGTTCACACACACGCTCTGAGCTGTAGGTGTCCACAGACGCAGCCGCGTGCCGGAAAGGGTATACTCCGGCCCCAGCGGCCCGGTGCAGGTGGTGTCCCGGGCAAAGGTGTCGCTCTCGAACAGTTCTTTCAGTTCAGCAGGGGTTCTGGCACTCATGGTTTCCTTCATTCCTTCTTCTTATTTTCCATACAGTAAGTGTAAACAACCGGTGTGGATTTTTCAAGGGGGAATTGCAAAACCTGTCCGGGTACACTATACTGGAAGAAAACGACAAAAACGGAGGGCAAACCATGGCATATACCGACGATTGGGAAAACCTTATGAACGGTGTGTTCGGCGCAGGGGGAAAACCGCGCTTTGGCGGCACGGCTCAGCCGGAAAGCAAAACGCCAAAGGCCAAAGCGCCCGCAGTGCCGGACCTGAACGCTGCTCTGCTGGAAAACCAGAAGCAGTTGGATGCCCTGCTCAAAAAACAGAACGCCCAGCTGAAAACGCAGGACACTGCGGTGCAGTCTGCTCTGAAGGACAGCCGCCAGATGCTGCGGGATATGGAAGCGGACGGCCTGCTTGCCAAGGGCACTGCCGATGTGACCGCAGAGCACCTTGGCAGCTTTGAGGGCCTTGCCGCCGAGGTGAAAAAGACCGTTCTCGGGCAGGATGCCTTTGTGGACAGCGTGGTGCGCGCCATGCGCCGGCCCTTTGTGCTGGGCACTGAGCGCCCGGCGGCACGCAATGTGATCCTGATCTGCGGAGGTGCAGGCACCGGACGGCACTTTGCGCTGGAAGAGACCGCCCGCATCATGGCGGCGCGGGGCCTTTTGCAGAGCGACAAAACCGCGGTGGTGGACCTTGCCCTCTACCCCAATTCCGGTGCGGAAAAGCTGTTTTTGCAGGATCTGTACGCGGCCCTGCACGCACCCGGGGAGATCGTGATCTTTGAGCACTACGAAAGCTGCCATGCGGCTTTCCTCAAGACTCTTGCAGACCTTGCTGTGAAGGGCAGCGCACCGCTTTCCAGCCGGTATCTGGTGAACAAGGAGGGCATCCTTGTGGATGCAGGCACGGCGCTGGCACCGGGAGCGGTGAGCAGTATCACGCCCTGCGGCAAGTACCTCATCTTCTTTTCCCGCAAGGGCCGGGACGCGCTGGCAGATAAGTTCGGTGCGCCCTTTGTGGCGGCGGTGGGCGATGTGTGCGCCACCAGCGCCTTTGCCCGCGAGGACCTTGCAGCGCTGGCGGCGCAGCAGCTGAATGCGCTGGCCCAGAAGGTGAGCGCACGCCTTGGGCTGACCCTCTCTGCCGGGGCCGATGTGCGGGACTATGTTGCAGCCCGGTGCACCAAAGAAAAGGGTGCGGCGGGCCTTGCGGAATGCTGCGATAAAATGTTCCGCGCCCTGAGCGAATACTGCCTGCAGACGGATGCAAAGCTTACCGGCACTGTCACCCTGACCGCAAAGCCGGAGGGCGTATGGTTTTGCCTGAACGACCAGCCCGAGCAGGAGCTGTCTGCCCTGCTGCCTGCCGAGTACACGGGCGCTGTAGATGAAATCCGCGCAGAGCTTGACGGTCTTGTGGGCCTTGGGGCGGTCAAGGAGTATGTGTTCGGTCTGGCGGATAACCTGCAGGTGCAGCAGCGCCGCGCGGCGGCAGGCTTCAAGACCGCCAGCCTTTCCATGCACATGATCTTCACCGGCAACCCGGGCACCGGCAAGACCACCATTGCCCGGCTGGTGGCAAAGTACCTCAAGGCCATCGGCGCGCTGAAGGGCGGTCAGCTGGTGGAAGTGACCCGCGCCGACCTTGTGGGCCGCTACACCGGCCACACCGCCCCGCTGACAAACAGCGTCATCGAGAGTGCCCTCGGCGGTGTGCTGTTTATCGATGAAGCCTACAGCCTCTACCGCGGTGAGCAGGACAGCTTTGGTCTCGAAGCCATCGACACCCTTGTGAAGGGCATGGAGGATCACCGGGACGAGCTGGTGGTCGTTCTGGCGGGCTACACCCGGGAGATGGAGGTGTTCCTTACCGCCAACAGCGGTCTTGCCAGCCGCTTCCCCAACAAGATCGAGTTCCCGGACTACACGGCAGACGAGCTGCTGGACATCACCAACGTGCTGGCAAAGGGCAAGGGCTACCGCCTTGCCGAGGGCTGTACCTTCCCGCTTTTGGGCTACTACAAGCGCCGTCAGGCGCTGGACAGCCGCACCGCCGGCAACGGCCGTCTTGCCCGCAACACGCTGGAAAAGGCCATCTTCCACCAGAGCCGCCGCCTTGTGGCAGAACCTGCCGCGGAACTGGACCTGATCCTGCCCGGCGATCTGGAATTTGAGGAATAACTTCCATATATGAGAACGGCTCCTACCCAATGGGCAGGAGCCGTTCTTTTCGGTTATTGATGCATCTCCGCTAATTTTTTGGCTATTTCCCGCAGGCCCTGCCGCACCTCGGCGGGAGCCGTTACTTCCACCTTGCCGCCAAAGCCGCACACCCAGCCGTAGAACTGGGGGCTGACGCATACCGGCACATCAAAGTGAAAATATGCACCGTCTTCCTCCGGCACGAACAGCGGCGTTTTGCCAAAGCGGTCGCGCATGGCGCTTTCCAGGTCGGCGGTGCAGCGCAGGGTGACCCGGTACTCCGGCCCGCCGAACATGTTGAAGTGCTTGCGCAGATAGGCGGGCAGGTCGAACTGGCGGAACTCGGCTTTGCCCCGGCGGGCATCGCTCAGCACCGTCACGGCAGACATGCGGTCCACGCGGTAGTTGCGGATGTCCGCAGGCTCTTTCTCGTCCTGATAAGCGATAAGGTAGTAGCAGCCGTTTTCCCATGCCAGCTGCCATGGGCTGACGGTGCGGGTGCCGCCGTCCTTGTAGCGGAACCGCACCATTCTGCCTGCATTGATGGCGCTGTGCAGCGCATCGATGCTGTAAAGCAGGGTGTGGCTGTCGCTTTTGGGGCGGCCGTCCACATACACCTGACGCTGCAGCTGGGTGCCCTCGTAGTCGGAGCAGAGGGCTTCCAGTTTATGGATGAGTTTACTGCTGGTGCGTGCCGACACAACCTTGCTGGCCTGTACGGCATCCACCAGCAGCTTCAGCTCAGAAAGCTCAAAGGTGCGGCTGGCCAGCCAGTAGCCGCCGCCGCGCCCGCGCCGCAGCTGGATGTCGTACCCCAGACTGCGCAGGGTGTCGATATCGCTGTAGATGCTTTTGCGCTCGGCAAGAATGTCCTGCTGTTCCAGCAGCTCTACCAGCTGCGGTACATTGAGCAGGTGTTCTTCGTCGGTCTTTTGTTCCAGAATGCGCAAAAGGGTCAAAAGCTTGGATTTCTGGCCTTCCTGCTTGGGCATGGGAGCACCTCCGGTTTATTCGGGCAGTTTTTTGTCGAACGCCGCGCGGCGCTGGGTGGAAAGACGGAACATCTCTTCCAGCTTATCCCGGTCGTCGGCCACAAGGGCAGCGCGCATTTCCTGCAGAGCGGCATCGAACTGGTCGATCTCGCTGATGAGGTTTTCCTTATTCCACAAAAACAGCTCTGCCCACATTTTATCGTTGATGCGTGCAATGCGGGTCAGGTCACGGAAGGAGTCGCCGGTGTACTCGCACAGCGAAGAGTTATCGTTGGCGCACATCAGGCTCACGGCGATGGCGTGGCACAGCTGGCTCACATAGCCGATCATCTTGTCGTGTTCCTGCACCGTCAGGGTGCAGATGTGGTGGAAGCCCAGCACTTCGGCCAGCTCTCGCAGCCACTGGATGGCTTCGGGCGTGTTCTTTTCCGTGGGGGTGATGATGAAGTTGGCTGGGGCAAAGTTCACCTCGGCGGCGTGCTCCACGCTGGAAGTCTCACGGCCTGCCATCGGGTGGCTGGCAATGAACTCCACGCCCGCCGGGCACATGGCCTGCACCGGCTCCACAAGGCCGGTCTTTACGCCGGAAACATCGGTAAAGATGCAGCCGGGCTTGAGCAGATGGCCGTAGGTGCGGAACCACTCGATGAGGGCCGTGGGGTACAGACCAAAGATGATGTGGTCGGCGCTGCTCACAAGGTCCTCAAAATCGTGGGTCTTGCCGCTGGCGATATAGCCGTGCTCTAGCGCGTACTGCAAATGCCCTTCGCTGCGGTTGATGCCGTCCACATGGAAACCGGCTTTCGTCAGTTCCAGCGCGTATTTGCCGCCCAGCAGGCCAAGGCCCACCACGAGATAACGTTTTGTTTTATCAAGCATATTCCACCTCCGCGCCCAAGGGCTTGATGGCTTCAAAGAAATTCGGCCAGCTTTTTGTAATGGCTTCGGCATCGTCCACGGTCAGAGGGATGCCCGTACTCAGGGCCAGCACCGCAAGGCTCATGACCACACGGTGGTCATTGTGCCCATGCAGAACACCCGCCGGAGCGTGCAGCCTGTCCGCGCAGCCGTGCACCGTAATGGTGCCGCCCTCGCTTTCCAGCACGCCGCCGCAGGCACGCAGCTCGGCCTCCATGGCAGCGATGCGGTCACTCTCCTTCAGGTGTAAACGCTCTGCGTTGCGGATGACTGTAGTGCCCTCGCACAGCAGGCCCAGCACCATGAGCACAGGGCCAAGGTCCGGGCAGTCCGCAAGGTCGATGTCCACACCGTGCAGCGGTGACTTTGTAAAGGGGATGCCCGCTTCTGTTTGGGTGAACTTTGCGCCGCACCGGCGCAGGATATCCAGAATGGCGGCATCGCCCTGCAGCGTTTCCGGGGCAAGGCCGGTGATGGTCACGTCGCCGCACACTGCACCCAGCACCGCCGGGAACGCGGCCTGACTGTAATCGCCCTCCACGGTGTAATCGCAGGGGTGATAGTGCTGCCCGCCCGGGATGGCAAGAGTGTTTTCGTCCAGCCAATGGCTCTGCACACCGAAGGCTGCCTGCACAGAGCGGGTCATATCGATGTAGCTGCGGCTCTCCACCGGCGGGATGAGGTGCAGTGTGCTGTTGCCGGAAAGCAGCGGCAGAGCAAACAGCAGCCCACTGATGAACTGGCTGGATACATTGCCTGCAAGGCGGTATTCGCCGGGGGTCAGTGCCCCTTCCACGGTCAGCCCGGCAGCGTTCTGCTCAAACCGCAGGTCCTGCTCCCGGTACAGAGCGTCATACACCGACTGAGGCCGCTCCATCAGCCGCCCGCGGCCGGTGAAGGAAACTGCCTGTCCGGTCAGGCTGGCGATGGGGATGAGAAAGCGCAGGGTGCTGCCGCTCTCGCAGCAGTCCACCGGCGCAGCAAGAGGCACAAAATGCCCCAGCCCTTCCACCACAGCATCGTCTGCGCCGGTACGCACACGGGCGCACAGCTGTGCCGCTGCGCCCAGCGTGGCAGAGATGTCCTTGCTGAATTCGAGGTTCGTGATATGGCTGCGGCCCTCGGCCAGTGCCGCACAGAGCACAGCACGGTGAGCCATGCTCTTGCTGGGAGGTGCGGTGATGGTGCCGGAAATTTTACTGGGGGATCGTGTTATTGTTACAAGCATAGATAAACCCTTTAGGCGGCTCGCCCTCTCCGTCATCGCTTACGCGATGCCACACTCCCCCTTTTGCCACCTGCGGTGACATCTTCCCCCGGAGCGGGGGAAGTCTTTCCTCAAAGTGAGAGGCTTTGGCAGTACGGCAAAGTTTCCGGTTTTGCCAAGGGCTCCCCCTTTGGGGGAGCTGTCGAACGAATGTGAGACTGAGAGGGCGAGGACGCTTGCCTTTTACATATCCCGGCCAATGGCCCATGCCACCTGACGGCACTTTGCCATGGCCTGTGCGAAGGAATCCGGGGTCAGGCACTGTGCGCCGTCGCTCCATGCGTGCTGGGGGTCGTAGTGGACCTCCACTTCCAGACCGTCGGCACCAGCGGCCACGGCGGCGATCATCATGGGCTCCACAAGGTTTGCCTTGCCGGTGGCGTGGCTGGGGTCCACGATGATGGGCAGGTGGGTCTTTTCGTGGATGATGGGTACTGCAGAGAGATCGAGGGTGTTGCGGGTGTACTTCTCGAAGGTACGGATGCCGCGCTCGCACAGGATGACCTGCTCGTTGCCGCCGGCCATGATATACTCGGCGCTCATGATCCACTCCTCGATGGTGTTGCACAGGCCGCGCTTGAGCAGCACCGGCTTGTGCATCTTGCCAACGGCCTTGAGCAGCTGGAAGTTCTGCATGTTGCGGGCACCGATCTGCACCACGTCCACGTACTCCTCAAACTCGGGGATGCGGTCCTCGCTCATCAGCTCGGAGACGATGGGCATGCCGGTGGCCTCGCGGGCCTTTACCATGTCCAGAATGCCCTCGGTCTCAAGGCCCTGGAAGGAGTAGGGAGAGGTGCGGGGCTTGTAGGCACCGCCGCGGAACAGGGTGGCACCGCCAGCCTTCACGCCCTGTGCAATGCGCAGAGCCTGCTCTGCACCCTCGATGCTGCAGGGGCCTGCCATGACGGCGATCTTTTCCTTGCCGCCGATCTTCACGCCGCCGCAGTCGATCACGGAATCTGCCGGGTGGAACAGGCGGTTTGCACGCTTATAGGGCGCGGACACGCGGGTGACGTTGTCAATCCACGGGTTTGCCAGCACATCCCGCTCGTCGATCTTGGTGGTGTCGCCCACAAGGCCGAACACGTTGTAGTCCTTGCCGGTGATCAGGGTCACGTCCAGACCCTGCTTCTCGAATTTGTCAACGATCTTTTCCAGTTCGCCCTTCGGAGTCCCTTTTTTGGTGGAGATGATCATGGGAGTTTGTTCCTTTCCTGTTTGTTTTAAGATGGAAGCCTGTGCTGAATGGTGCTGTGAATCTGCGCACAGACGGCATCAAAATGATTGTCTACATCATTGTTTGCAAAACGGAGAACCAGCAGTCCATACTGTTCAAGGACCGTACTTCGTTCTGCATCGTAAGCCCTGCCCTGCTCGGTATAGTGCTGGGAACCGTCCAGCTCGATCACAAGCCGTGCCTGTGCACAGTAAAAGTCAACGACAAAGGATTCAATGATCCGCTGCTTGTAGATTTTTACAGGATAATCACGCAGAAACACATACCAGAGCTTGTGCTCCTGTGGGGTCAGATTACGGCGTAATGTGCGCGCTGTGCCAAGCATTTTATTGTTTTTATTTACAGTTGCATGTTTCATGGACAGCTTCCTCTACGGCAGCGGCCTCGCCCTCTCAGGCGCATTCGCGCCAGCTCCCCCAAAGGGGGAGCCCTTGGCAAAACCGGAAACTTTGCCGTACTGCCAAGGCCTCTCCCTTTGGGAGAGGTGGCATCGCGTAGCGATGACGGAGAGGGCTAGCCCGCTGCCCATGTTCATCCTTTTACATCACGATATGCGCCTTGCTGGAGCCGTCGGTGCGCAGCAACTGGGCCAGATAGATGCAGGCGTGCAGGTAGCCCTGCGGGCCTTCGCCGATGAAATGACCCTGACAGCCGAAGGATACCACATCCATCTTGCGGAAGGGCTCCCGCTCGTCCGGGGCGTGCAGTATCACTTCCACGGCGGGTACGCCGCACAGGCGCAGCGCATCCAGAATGGCCACGCTGTAGTGGGCGTAGGCACCAGGGTTCAGCACGATGCCGTCCACCCGGCCCGCTGCGGCCTGAATTTCGTCCACGAGGTCGCCCTCGTGGTTGGACTGGCAGCAGTCGGTCTCAATGCCCAGCTGTTCGCAGCCTGCCTGCACATAGTCCATGATGGCGTTATAATCCAGCTCACCGGGTACGCCCGGCTCCGACCAGCGCATGATGTTGAGGTTCGGGCCGTTAAGAATCAAAAATTTCATCCAATGCCTCCATAGCGGCACGCAGGGCTTCGTCCAGTGTGCCGTTGTTGGGGATCACGGCATCTGCCGCTGCCAGATACAGCGGATGGCGCTGTGCTTCCATCTGGCGCAGTGCGTCCATGCTGGAAGAAAGCGGCCTGCCGCCGCCCACGGCCAGCGCATCCACCGGCCGGTCGATGAACAGAATGATGCCGTTCTGGTGCAGCGCCCGCAGGTTTTCGGGCCGTTTCACGATACCGCCGCCGCAGGAGATGAGCTGCCGCCCCTCCCTGCCGAAACGGCGGGTCTCGGCGGTCTCCCGGGCGCGGAAGCCGTCCTCGCCCTCGGCTGCGAAGATATCCGGGATGCTGCGGCCGTCGGTCTTTACGATCTCCTCATCCAGATCCACAAAGGTACGGCCAAGGCTCTTTGCCAGCATCCTGCCGAGGGTGGTCTTGCCGGAAGAGGGCATCCCGATCAGGGCAATGTTCAGCATATCTCGGCGCAGTGCGGCGGTGATGCGCCGAATTTCAACCGGCGCATCCTCAAACTTGCGGTCCAGAAAATATTCTGCGGCATACACTGCCTGCGCCACCAGCATTTCAAGGCCGCCCACAGCCACCGGCACGCCCGCTTCCTCGGCGCGGAGGATGAGCTCGGTCTTGTCGGGGTTGTACACCACATCCACTACAGCCTCGAGGTCCGGCATGGCGGCAACGTCCAGATTGCACACGCCTACATTGGGGTACATGCCCGCCGGGGTGGTGTTTACCACGATCTGCGCCCCGCTGGAAACGGCCTCGGCATAGCTCAGCTCGCCCTTTTCCGGGTCCGGATGGCGGCTGACGGTGAGCACCTTTGCCGCGCCCTTGTCCCGGGCCACAGCGCTGGTGGTATTGTGGGTGCCGCCGGTGCCCAGAATGAGCACGGTTCTGCCTGCAAAGCTCACGCCGTGGGCATCGCACAGGTGGGCAAAGCCCATATAATCGGTGTTATAGCCGTAGAGCAGGCCGTTTTTGTTCACCACCGTGTTCACCGCCCCGATGGCCTTGGCCCGCGGGTCGATGTAGGAGCAGTATTCCATCACCAGCTTTTTATAGGGGATGGTCACATTGATGGCCTTGAACTGCCGCTTTGCCAGAAAGGCCCGGGCCTCTTCCTCGGTGGGCAGAGGGCACAGGTCGTAGTGGTAGCCGCAGAGCATCTCGTGGATGATCTTGGAGTAGGAGTGGCCGAGTTTTGCGCCGATGAGTCCGTATTCCATTTTACTCGTCCTCCTTCCGGAAGCTGGTGGGGTGGGTCATCCATGCCACGCCGTAGCGTGCCGTGAGCAGGTCGCCCACAGCCAGTGCGGCGGCGCAGGTCTGCACGATGGCGGCTCTGGGCACGATGCAGGGGTCGTGACGGCCCTGAATGGACAGCTGTGCGTCCTTTTTGGCAAGATAGTCTACTGTATCCTGCTGCTTGTAGATGCTGGGTGTGGGTTTGACCACGGTGCGGAACACCACCGGCATCCCGTTGGCTATGCCGCCGTTGATGCCCGCATTGTGGTTGGTGGCGGTCACCACCGCACCCTCCGGTGTCATGCGGAAAGCATCGTTTGCTTCGGAGCCGTGCATCCCGGCAAAGCCGAAGCCGGTGCCGAACTCGATGCCCTTGACGGCAGGGACGGAGAACGCCAGATGTGCGATCTCGCTTTCCACGCTGTCAAAATAGGGCTCACCGATGCCTGCCGGCAGGCCGAGGATGGCGGTTTCCAGCATCCCGCCCACGCTGTCGCCCTCGGCTCCGGCGGCACGGATGGCGGCTTTCATGGGTTCTTCTACGGGTTCATCCAGCACCGCAAAGCCCTCGGGCTTGCTGGCAAGGGCTTCCACCTGCGCGGCCAGCTGTGCGGCATCATCCTGTGCAAAGCGGGTGTCCGCAATGCCGGCGCACTCTGCGATATGGGTGGTGATGTCGATGCCCGCACGGTGCAGTGCGCTCAGCACAATGGCACCGCCCGCCACAAAGGCGGCCGTCACCCGGCCGGAGAAGTGCCCGCCGCCGCGCGCATCCTGAAAGCCGTGGTACTTGGCGTAGGCGGTGTAGTCTGCATGGCCGGGGCGCAGAAGGTCTGCGGTCTTGGCGTAATCGCCGCTGCGGGTGTTGGTATTTTCGATCATCAGGGCAATGGCGGTGCCGGTGGTGCGGCCGTTCACCACGCCGGACAGCAGCTGCACGGCATCTGCCTCCACCCGGGGAGTGGACAGGCCGTCGCCCCGGGCACGGCGCTTGTCCATGCAGGCGGCGAGAAAAGTCTCGTCCACCGGCAGGCCTGCGGCCATGCCGTCCAACACCGCGCCGATGGCGCGGCCATGGCTCTCGCCGAAAATGGTCAGCGAAAGGTCGCTGCCGAATGTATTTTTCATGGCTTACTCCTCAATGCCCAGCAGGGGACGCAGGCCCTCCACCGGGATGGTCTCGGCGCGCCAGCAGCCCAGACCCGGCACCTTGATAATGGTGATCTGGCCGCTCTGTGCCTTTTTGTCGTGCAGCATCTCTGCCAGCACCTTTTCCTTATCGTAAGTAGTGCGGGTGGGCAGGCCGAGGCGGCGGTACACCGCGCGCACCCGCTTCTGCAGTGCCTTGGATTCGATCATGGGCAGCATGCCCAGCGCCACGCACTCGCCGTGGTAAAGGCCCACGGTGCGGCGGCCCTTGATGCCCTTGACGGCCTCGATGCCGTGGCCGATGGTGTGGCCGAAGTTGAGGGCCTTGCGCATGCCCTGCTCCGTCTCGTCCTGCTCCACGATGTTCTTCTTGAACCGCAGGCTGCGGCAGATGATCTCGCCGATCTGGGCATCCACGTCGCCATTTTCAAAGATCGCGAACAGCTCGGGGTCTGCCAGCAGGCTTGCCTTGACGGCTTCTGCCAGACCGTTGATGAAGTGGCGGCGGGGCAGGGGGGCAAGGGTGTCCGGATCCACGATGACCAGCTTGGGCTGCCAGAAGGCACCCACGATGTTTTTGGTATCGCCCAGATCCACGGCGGTCTTGCCGCCGATGGAGGAATCGATCATGGAAAGGGTGGTGGTGGGGCAGTTGATGAAGTCGATGCCCCGCATGTAGATGGAAGCGGCAAAACCGGCCAGATCGCCCACCACGCCGCCGCCCACGGCGATTACCAGATCGCCGCGGCCCATGCCGAATTCCAGCATCTGCTTGAGGACGGATTCCAGAATTTTAAAGCTCTTGCTGGCTTCGCCCTGCGGCACCGTGATGATGTGGGCATCCTTGCACTGGTCGGCCACCATCTGGGCGTACTGTGCGGGCACACCACTGTCGGTCACAACGGCCACCCGGCGGTCCAGCCGGGCGAACTGGTACAGGTTTTCCAGCGAGCCGCTCTTGACGATGATGTCATAGCTGCGCTCGCCCAGATTCATGGTCAGCTTGGTTCCGATAAATTCACTCATTTGGTATACACTCCTAACAGCCGCACGGTACGGCAGGTGCGGTCAAGCTCACGCAGCAGCGCGGCGGTCTCGTCGGCGGTGGGGTCGCCCACCAGCTCCACGTAAAAATAATATTCAAACGGCACATGAGGCATGGGCCGGCTCTTGATGGACTCCATATTGAAGCCGCTGGCACCGATGATCTGGATCACCTCGCCCAGCTTGCCGGGTTTGTTGTCCACCGTGAACAGCAGCGAGAACCGGTTGCCGCCGGTAGGCTTTTCGCGGCTGAGCACGATAAAGCGGGTGGTGTTGTCGCCGTCGGTGTTGATGCTGGGCACCAGCACCTCCAGCCCGTACAGTGCCGCTGTCTCCACGCTTGCAATGGCCGCTTTGGAGGAGTCACCGCTTTCGGCCACGAACTTTGCGGCCATGGCGGTGTTGGCCATGGCGGTGGCGGGCAGGCCGAACTGCCTTAAAAAGGTCTCGCTCTGGGCGATGGCCTGCTGGTGGCTGTAGACGCTTTTGATTTGGTCGAGTTTTGTGCCCGGCAGCACCAGAAGATTCTGGGAGATGGGCAGATCGTACACATCCACCACCCACAGCGCCGGATGGTTATAGCACAGATCCAGCACGGCGGAAACATCGCCCGCATGGCTGTTCTCAAAGGGAACGACGCCCCGGGCAGCATTGCCGCGTTCCACCGCGTCAAACACCTCGTCCCAGGTGGGATAGCTCACAGCCTCGGCGTGGGGGAACAGCGCCCGGAGGGCAATGTGGGCAAAGGCACCCTCTACGCCCTGATAGGCAGCGCGGTTTTGGCTCAGCACCACGGCTTCGTACTGCTTTGCCACGTCCATCAGGTTCTGCACGTGGTCTTTATAGTAGGGCCGCAGGGCCGGGTCCTGAATGCGGGCCGCAGCCTTTTCCAGCACTGCCGTCTCGCGGGCGGCATCGTAAACGGGCAGGCCATGGGCTCTTTTGTATTCGGCCACCTGCAGCACGGCGGCCATCCGCCGCTCAAACAGCGCAGCCAGCTGGGCATCCACCGTGTCGATCTCGGCGCGCGCCTGTTCCAGTGCGTCCATGGGTTCACATCCTTTTGTATGTATGATAAATACCATCAAGATAATAGATACCCAGTAAGTATACCATAACTGGGACGGAGAAACAACAAAACCTCCGGCGTTTCAAAGGGGAGAATATTTCAAATCAGATATGTGTAAAAAGAACAAAATAGAAAACGAACTCCCTCAGTCAAACCCTTGCGGGTTTGCCAGCTCCCTCAAAGAGGGAGCCTTTGACAAAGCGGAAAAGTTTCCGGTTCTGCCAAGGGCCCCATCCCCGAGGGGGCTGTCGCCGAAGGCGACTGGGGGAGTTCTATTTGCATATTATCTGTTTTTCAGCAGTTCTTCCCTGCTGCGGGCTTTGCCGTAATATCTCCCATAGGGATTATCCAGCGCCTGTGCAAGGGAGACCGGCTTTTCCGGCTCTGGCCTTTGCACCGGCTTTGCTGTGCGGTCAAATGTGAACCCGGCGGCAGGCCCGCCGCGCTTTACCCGGAACCGCATGGCTCAGCCCTCTGCACTGGCGGTAGAAACAGCCCCGGCGGTCAGCTTGTTCCACAGTTCTTCGCCGCCCTCAAGCAGGCCGGCGGAGTCCTTGTTCCATGCACCGCGGATGCCGATGTAGTATTGGCTGAGCAGCTCCTGACTGGAGCCGCTTTCGCTCTGCACGGCATCGGAGGCGTAATCGCCCAGATCAAGGCCGGTCAGCACCGGGCAGTCGGTCCAGCGGTAGACCATGTTCCACCAGTCACTGTCTGCGTCGGACTGCGGCAGGCTGCCGTCGAGGTAGCGCAGGGTGCCGGTGGTCTGCTGGAACCCGGCTGGGTCGTACAGGATGAAGATGGAACTCAGCGCGCCCTGAATGTCGGTGGAAAGCTTGGTGGTGCCTGCCATGTCGAGGTAGGCATCCGAGTCCTCGTTGCCAAAGTCCATGGTGTAGAGGTTCAGCTTTACCACCACCTTGCCGTCACCGTTCCGATCCTCGCCGTAGGCGGCAAGCGCATCCTGCAGGGCGGTCTGGGTGGCTTCCGGCAGGTAGTGGGGTGCCACCACGGCCACGTTATAGTCTGCATGGACGGTAAAGAAATACTGCCCGATGAAGTTGTAGCCGAAGAACACCACGATGATGCCGATGATGATGACCCACTTGAGATTGTAGTCCCACCAGTTGGCCCAGCGTTCCTTGCGGGTGTACTGGCGCTGTTTGCGGGGCTGGAGGTCTTTGGGGTCGATATCGCGTTCGTAACGGTAGCTTGCCATGGGGCAGTTTCCTCCAAGTTCTGATTTACAGTTGTGCCAGAATGGCCTGACGCACAGCGTCGGGCAGCTGCTTCTGCTCGGCCTTGCTCATGCCTTCGGTCCGGATGGGCGGCAGCACCTTGATATGCACGCTGCCCGGATGGCACAGGTTGCCATTGTTCTCAAACAGGGCACGTGCACCGGTAATGGCCACCGGAACCACCGGTGCGCCGGTCTTGACGGCAATGCGGAATGCACCGGCCTTGAACTCACCGGCACCGCCCTCTTCTCCCTTGTAGCGAGTGCCCTCCGGGAAAATGACGAAGCTCTTGCCGCTCTCCACAATGGCAGTGGCATCGTTCAGGGCGCGCACGGATGCCCGCAGGTCGTCGCGCTGCACGAACACACAGCCCAGCAGCTTCATCCAGCGGTTCAGCAGCGGGATCTTTTCCAGCTCTTCCTTGGCAAGGATGCCGTGGGGCTTATCCAGACTGGCCAGCAAAAGCGGGATGTCGTAGTAGCTGCGGTGGTTGCCCACGAACACGCAGGCCGTATCTTTGGGGATATTCTCAAGGCCCTCCACGCTCAAGGAAACGCCGGTCACCTTTAAAATGCCCCGGCTCCAGTGCGGGATATGCTTGTTGACGAGCTCTTCCACCAGCTGCATGTCGCCTGCAGCCAGAGCGCGTTCCGCCCGGCGCAGCACGCCATAATGGACGATCATATAACCAAATAAGTAGATAAACATCGCAATCGTGCGAAAAATACTCATTGTGTTTTCCTCCCTTCGGCAAAATATGCCATTGTCATTGTATCACACTTTTTGTAAAAAGGGGAGAAATAACACTTTTTTTACAAATCGGAGGATCTGCGGTCTTGCAAAATTGACAAAATGCGGGTATATTTATAGTTGTAAAGCCAGCACAATGGCACTTTCTGCACGAAATGCTTTCTGCCGGCCCAATGGATGAAGAGAGAGGTACCATACGAACATGGGTTTATTTCCTTCCGCAAATGACTTCAAGGCCGGTAAGGGCGTTGAAAAGGATGCTCCCCGCAAGACCGGCATAGGCCGCTTTTTTGAGCTTGTGGGCCGTGATATGAACGGCATGTTCCTTGCAAACCTGCTGGCCTGCATCGGCTTTCTGCCGGTGATCTGTCTGGTGTACATCGGCTTTCTGGCAAACAGCCTGCCGGTCATGCTTATCAGCGCTGCGGTGGGCGGCATTCTGGCCGGGCCTGCGCTGGCCGGCATGTACGATACCGTGCTGCGTGCCCTGCGTGACGAAGCCGGTTACTGGTGGGTGACCTATCGCCGTGCCTTCAAGCGCAACTTCAAGGCCAGCATTGCGCCGGGCATCTTCTACTGTGTGGTGGTCACGGCGCAGATCTTCCTTGTGTATTTCTGCTTCAATATGCTGAGCAAGGGCACCAATGTGGGCGTGCCGCTGTGGGTGGCCACGGTGCTGAACCTGCTCATCTTCCAGATGCTGTTCGCCTACATGTGGCCGCAGGTGGTGCTGCTGGATCAGCCCTTCAGCCTGACCGTGAAAAACAGCATCAACTGCATGATCGCGTTCCTGCCCCACGCACTGGCGGCGGCCATCGTGCAGATCCTGTTCTGGGGCGTGGTGATCCTGTGCATGCCGCTGGGCCTGCTGCTCATGCTGATCTTCGGTTTCTGGTTCGTGACCGAAGTATCCTGCCAGATCATCTACGGCGATATTGAAAAGGTGTTCCACATTGAGGAGAGCATCCGCAAAATGAAGGATGCCGAGCTGGAAGCCGCCCTCAAAGAGGACTACGGCGAAAGCACCGACGACACCGAAGAGTAAATTTGAACTTCCGCAAAGGAGAGGTGCTCCATGGAACAACGGAATAATCTGGTTTTGCAGGGCACCGAGACCTTCTCCCGCGGGCAGCTGGACAATGTGGCGCTGGACGGCGGCGCGCTGGTGCTGGACAGCGTGGCGGGCCGCTGCCTGCAATACGGCAGCTACACCACGCCGGAATTTGCCATGCCGGCCTTCTGCAACCTGAATGTCAGCTGGAACGCCTTTGCGCCCCACAACACCATGGTGGAGGTGCGCTGCCGGGTATATGCCGGAGGAAACTGGACCGGCTGGATGAGCTTTGGCAAGTGGGCACCGGGCTACCCCCGCTGCAGCTGCAATTCCCAGAGTGACGACGGCATGATCTTCCTCATGGGCGATACCGTGACCGTGGCAACGCCCGGCGGCGGCACGGGCGTGCAGCTGCAGGTGAACCTTTCCACCAACGATGACAAGGTCTCGCCCGCAGTGCGCCTGCTGGCCGCGGCAGTGCGGCCGCTGGCGTGGGAGAAGCACAACGGCCACCCGCTGAACCGGCAGCTCTATCTGCCGGAATACTGCCTTGCGGCCCACGATCCCAGCTTTGGGCGCACCATGGATCTGCCGCTGGTCATGGCGGCACTGATGAACTGCTGGGGCGAGGATGTCCTGCCCGAAGAAGTGGCTTATGTGATGGAGGACATGGCCCACAGCACCACCGCCAATGCGGCCTTTGCGGCTGCTGCCGCCGGCTGCTGCGGCTACCCCTGCTGGCAGGCATGGATGGACCTTGCCGACCTGCGTGCCCAGATCCACGATGACTGCTGTGTGGCAGTGCAGGTGGAGCGGCGCATCCGCGGCCAGCGGGACCCGGTGCGGGTCTGGATGGGCCTGCGCGGCTTTGGCCACGACGATGCCGTAATGGCAGATTATGTGCTGCTGAACGACCCCACCGCAGATTCCAACGGCGCAGTGAACTGCACCATGGCATTGGTGGACTTTATGCGGTACTTTACCGGGCGCGCCATCGCACTGCGGGCAAAACCCCGCGATATTGCAGCCAACCGTCCGCTGCGGATGCGCTGCGAGCTGGTGCCCGGCGAGACGGCAGACGTTTACTATTTTGAGCAGCGCGGTGTGAAGGACCCGCTGCCGGAAGGCTTTTCCGGCTGGGTGGCCTGTGCGTGCCACGACGGTGTGGCCCACGCCACCACCGCCCACCGCAGCTTCTGCCGGATGGAGCGCACGCCGGAGGGCGGCATCCGCTTCCCGGAAAAGATCATGGCCGCAGGCTGCCGCTGCAGCGTGTATGCAGTGGACCAGACCGGTGCCATGCGCGTGGCGGAGGTGCGGCTGCCAAAGCCGCGCCCCATGCCGGAGCAACCTGTTTCCCAGGCACAGGAAAAGCCGGCGGAATGACCGGCCAGACCCAAAGCCTTTGGGCTATAGATCAAGACATAGGAGGAACACATTATGGCAAAGACGATCATCACTTTGGGACGTGAATACTGCACGGGCGGCCGCTACATCGCTGAAGATGTGGCAAATGCGCTGGGCATCAAGCTTTACGACAAAGAGCTGATCACCATGGCAGCAAAGCACTCCGGTCTTTCGGAAGAAGCTGTTGCCGCCAGTGAAAAACGGCATACTCACAGCCTGCTGTACAGTCTGTACACCATGGGCAATGAGCTGCCGCTGGGCGATCAGGTGTTCATTCTTCAGAGCCGCATCATCAAGCAGCTGGCCGAGGAAGGCCCCTGCGTGATCCTGGGCCGCTGCGGCGACTATGTGCTGCGTGAGCGCAAGGATGTGCTGCGCGTGTTCGTGTACGCCCCCAAGGAGTGGCGGCTGGAATACGCAAAGATCAATCCTCTGGTCAAGGCCAAGGACGAAAAGGGCATCAAGGACGAGGTGGAAAAGACCGACCGCAACCGTTCTGCCTACTACAACTACTACACCCAGAACCGCTGGGGTGATGCCCACAACTATGATCTGGCCATCAACGCTGCTCTGGGCCGCGAGACCTGCGTGAAGATGATCCTGGACGCAGCCGCCGCCAAGGAGAAGAACCTTGGCTGACCGCCCGGGCACTTCAAAATAAAACAGCGATGATTCGTGGGTAGGGTGCTCCGGCACCCTGCCCACGTTTCGGGCAACGGCGACTGTTTTACTCCTTCAGTCACGGCTCCCGCCGTGCCAGCTCCCTCGGAGAGGGAGCCTTTGGCAGTATAATGAAGTTTCTGATTTTGCCAATGCCTCCCTCATTGAGGGAGGTGGCATCGCGCAGCGCTGACGGAAGGAGTTATTCGGCAGCGGCCTTGCCATATCACCTGAATCCCAATGTCAAAAGGAGCAAACGTGGAAACAAAGCAACCCCAAACCTCTCCCGCCCAAACGCGGGAAAACATTATGGGCACCATGGAGATCAACCCTCTGCTGGTCAAGCTGAGCGTGCCCATGATGATCTCCATGCTGGTGCAGGCGCTTTACAACGTGGTGGACTCGGTGTTCGTGTCCCATGTGAGTGAAAGCGCCCTCACCGCTGTGTCCCTCGCCTTCTCGCTGCAGAATGTGATGATCGCTGTGGGCGTGGGCACCGGCGTAGGCGTGAACGCCATGCTGTCCAAAAGTCTGGGCGAAAAGAACCAGAGCCGCGCCAATGCCACGGCGAAAAACGGCATCTTTCTTTCGCTGTGCAGCTTCGTGGTGTTCCTCGTCATTGGCCTTACCTGCATGAAGCCCTATTTCTATGCACAGACCAGTGATGCGGCGATTGCGCAGCAGGGCATCCAGTATCTTTCGGTGTGCTGCATCTTCAGTCTGGGCCTTTTCACCCAGACCATGGGCGAAAAGCTGCTGGCCGCTACCGGCCGCACCTACCTGAGCATGATCAGCCAGCTGGTGGGTGCAGTGGTGAACATCATTCTGGACCCCATTTTCATCTTTGGCTACTGCGGTGAGGCCCTCAGTGGTACCACCGGCGCAGCTGTGGCAACGGTCATCGGCCAGTTCTGCGGCGCAGGCATGACCCTGTTCTTCAACCTGAACAGGAACCCAGATATCCAGATCAGCTTCAAGGGCTTCCGCCCCAGTGCCAAGGCCATTGGCCGCATCTACACGGTGGGCCTGCCCAGCATTGCCATGCAGTGCGTGGGCAGCCTGATGACCTTTGGCATGAACCTGATCCTCATGAGCTTCTCGGCCACGGCGGTGGCGGTGTTCGGTGTGTACTTCAAGCTGCAGAGCTTCGTGTTCATGCCCATCTTTGGCTTGAACAACGGCATGGTGCCCATCATCAGCTACAACTACGGTGCCCGCAGACCGAACCGCGTGAAAAAAACCATCAAGCTGGCAGTCTGCTATGCCGAGTGCATCATGCTCATTGGTTTCTGCATCTTCCAGTTCGCGCCGGATAAGGTGCTGGGCATCTTTGCGGCCAGTGATGCCATGCTGGCCATTGGCATCCCGGCCATGCGCATCATCTGCCTGCATTTCCTGCTGGCGGGTGCCAGCATCGTGCTCAGCTCGGTGTTTCAGGCACTGGGCAACGGTGTGTTCAGCCTGATCGTTTCGGTCTGCCGTCAGCTGTTCGTGCTGCTGCCGGCCGCATGGCTGCTGGCACAGACCGGCAATGTCAACAATGTCTGGTGGGCCTTCCTCATCGCTGAGATCATCAGTGTCCTGCTGAGCCTTGGCTTCTACGCCCGCATCAACAAAAACATCATTGCCCCCATGTATTCCCCTGCCGAATGAGGGCGTGAAAAACTGTCCCTGCAAAGGAAAGGAACGTGATCTCTATGGTAAAAAAGCTCAAATGGAATCTGGTGCTCATGAGTGCGCTGTATCTGGGTCTGGGCGTTTTTCTGCTCATGAAGCCCACCACGGCCCTGAACATCGTGTGCTATGCGCTGGGCGCTGTGGTGCTGGCCTGCGCGGCGGTGCAGCTCATCCGCTATTTTGTGGTGGAACGCGGTGTGTTCCAGAGCCAGCTCACCCTGATCTCCGGCATCATCTGTCTGGCATTGGGTGCGTTCCTGATCCTGCGCAGCGACATCGTGGTGAGTATCCTGCCCATCGTGTTCGGCCTGTTCGTGATCTTTGACAGCATCAGTCGTGTGCAGAACGCACTGGACCTGCGCCGCTGCGGCTATTCCAGCTGGAAGAGCTTTCTGCTGCTGCCGGTGCTCAGCGTGGTGCTGGGCGTTATCATGATCCTGAACCCCTTCGGCACCATGGAAACGCTGGTCATGGCCATTGGCATCATCCTGATCGTGGAGGGTTCCATCAACCTGCTCAGCGCCCTGTACACGGTGCTGGCCGTGCGCCGTTTTGCCAAACTGCACCCGGAGACCCAGTCCATGCTGGAGTCCCTGACCGGTGAAGACCTGAACGGTGACGGCGTAGTCGCCCCGGATGTGACCCGCACCGATGCCGAGGCCAGCGCCGTGGAACTGGATGAGGTGGACGAGAGCGCCACTGTGGAACAGGAGAACGAGAAAGATTAACGGGCTTGCCCTCTCAGTCTCGCTCTGCTCGCCAGCTCCCCCAAAGTGGGAGCCCTTGGCAGTCCACGCAAGGTTCATCTCTTTGCCAAGGCCTCTCCCTTTGAGGAAAGACTTCCCCCGCGCCGGGGGAAGATGTCGCGTAGCGACAAAAGGGGGAGTGTGGAACGGCGTAAGCCGTGACGGAGAGGGCGAGGCCGTCAGTCTTATCATGCAAGCTTGAGCCAAGCTTGAGCAAATAAAAATCATATAAAGGATAAAAGAGAAAATGGAAAAGTATGATCTGATCATTGTCGGTGCCGGTCCGGCTGGCATTTTTACCGCTGTAGAGCTGCTGCGCCACGGCAGCAAAAAGAAGATGCTGCTGGTGGAAAAGGGCAAGCCCGTGGAAAAGCGCCACTGCCCCAAAGCCGAAGTGGGCCACTGCGTCAACTGCCGCCCCACCTGCGCCATCACCACCGGCTTTTCCGGTGCAGGTGCCTTCTCGGATGGCAAGCTGAGCCTCTCCTATGAGGTGGGCGGCGACCTGCCCACCCTGATCGGAGAGGAGTTTGCACAGGAGCTTATCGACTACACCGACAAGATCTATCTTGAGTTCGGCGCAGACCCCCATGTGGAGGGCATCTACACCGGCGAGGAGATCAAGGAGATCCGAAAGAACGCCATCCATGCCGGCCTGAAGCTGGTGGACTGCCCGATCCGCCATCTAGGCACAGAGAAGGCGCAGCAGCTGTATCTGGCCATCCAGAACTATCTGGCCGACAACGGCGTGGAGATGCTGTTCAATACCGAGTGCGAGAACATCATTCTTGAGAACGAGGAGTGCAAGGGCGTGCTGCTGAAGGACGGCGATCAGGTCCGGCCTGTGTATGCGGATACCGTGGTCATTGGCACCGGCCGCCGCGGTGCAGACTGGCTGGAAAAGATCTGCGCCGAGCACCACATTGCCCACAAGCCCGGCACCGTGGACATCGGTGTGCGCGTGGAGTGCCGCAACGAGGTCATGGAAAAGGTGAACAAGGTGCTGTATGAGTCCAAGCTCATCGGCTACCCCAAGCCCTGGAAGAACAAGGTGCGCACCTTCTGCCAGAACCCCGGCGGCTTTGTGGCACAGGAGAACTACGACAACGACCTTGCCGTGGTCAACGGCCACAGCTTCAAGGAGAAAAAGAGCGAGAACACCAACCTTGCGATTCTGGTCTCCCATAACTTTACCGAGCCCTTCAACCAGCCCATCGCCTACGCCCAGAAGGTGGGCGAGCTGACCAACATGCTGGGCGCAGGCCACATCATGGTGCAGCGCTACGGCGACATCCTGGACGGCAAGCGCACCTGGCAGAAGGAGCTGGCCCAGTCCAACGTGAAGCCCACCCTGAAGGATGCCGTGGCAGGCGACATTACCGCTGCCATGCCCTACCGCGCCATGACCAACATCATTGAGTTCATCAAGATGCTGGATATGGTGGTGCCCGGCTTTGCCGCCAACGAGACCCTGCTGTACAGCCCGGAGCTGAAGTTCTACTCCAACAAGGTGAAGATGGACGAGAACCTTGACACCAACATCAAGGGCCTGCACTGTCTGGGCGACTCCTCCGGCTGGACCCGCGGCCTGATGATGGCTTCGGTCATGGGCGTGCTCATGGGCCGCAAGCTGGCCGAAAAAGAAGGCTGCTAAAAAACGGCAGCATCGTAAATATAAATAAAAGAAAAGCGACAGTGTGTCAAAATTGCACGCTGTCGCTTTTTGTGCTATACTGTCTCTGCGGCCCTTCTCCATGTCCCCCAAGCGCGGAAAGGAGGTGGCACCCATGAATGGATTCGTCACATTCATTCAGACTGTCGGAGCACAAGTAGTAGCCTACTATCTGTGCAAGTGGCTTGACAGTTTGATCGGCAAGGGCAGTAAGCACTAAAAAGAGCCCCTCGGTAGTGCTAGTACCGGGGGGCTTTGTTTTTTGCGTGGCATCCACGTTCAGGCTTCGTCACATTGCCTAGCTCTATTATATGCAGCTACGCGCAAAAGTCAAGAGAAGCAAGGTGGATTTTTGAGGAGGATCAGCCCTCAATGAGCTCCACAGTCTTCATCTTGACCGGGGTGGTGGGCTTATCGTTCCAGTCGGTGCGGACAGCTGCGATCTTATCCACAACATCCATGCCTGCAACCACCTTGCCAAAGGCAGCGTACTGGCCGTCCAGATGAGGTGCATCCTGATGCATGATGAAGAACTGGCTGCCTGCGCTGTTGGGGTTCATGGCGCGTGCCATGCTGATCACGCCGCGGGTGTGCTTGAGCGGATTGTTCACGCCGTTTGCAGCAAACTCGCCCTTGATGTTCCAGCCGGGGCCGCCGGTGCCGTTGCCCAGCGGGCAGCCGCCCTGGATCATAAAGCCGGGGATCACGCGGTGGAAGGTCAGGCCGTTGTAAAAGCCCTCGCTGACCAGCTTCTTGAAATTCTCACAGGTGATAGGAGCGGCTTCTTCGTTCAGCTCGATATCGATGATGCCGCCGTCTTCCATAGTAATGCGAACCATAACGCTACAATACTCCTTTTGTGTTGCCCCGCAGCAGTGCGGGAGTGTTCGGCAGAAGGCCTGCCGGATATCTCTTATAGTATACCATAGGTTTTGGGGGTTGCAACGCCGCAGATGCAACGTTTTTGTTAAAATTCATCTTTCATCTCCACCATATCGGCCCAAAAGCGCTTGGGGCAGTGGGTCATGCGGCATTTTTCGTTGTGACGGGCCTTGATCTCCAGCGTCTGGTAGAACTGCTTCCACAATGCCTGAAACTGCTGCTCCCGCTCGCTGGGCGGTGGCAGCTTCAGCGGCGCGGCCAGCTCCAGCAGCCGGGCCTTGTGGTCCTCCTGCAGCAGCACAGCCTGATGCACCGCATCGTAGATCATAAAGTTCTCTTCCGGGAAGCGCCCGCAAAAGTGGGGCCGCAGCAGCGGCAGGATGTAGTTTTTGGGGTGGATGACGGCGCCCAGCATCCCGTCGTGCTCCTCGAAGCGGACGAAGCCCTGAAACTTGTCCACTTCCCAGTCAAGGCTTTTCTTCATCTCATACAGCGGGGCCACGTCCGGGTGGCCGGTGTGCTTCACGGTGCCGGGGCCGAGGGCGAAGGCCAGATGCAGAAAGCGGATGAGCAGCAGCTCTTTGTCCTCCCGCCCGGAGAGGAAATCCCGGCTGACGAGATACTCTGTCTCGGGGCCAAGCTTTCTGCCAAAGCTGGCAAACACCCGCTGAGCCTTGGCGTGGTCGGTGGGGATGTCCTTGACCGGGTACAGGGTGGAAGTTTCCCGCTGGGGCGTCCACACCGCAAAGGGAATCTCGTGCTGGGCAAAGCTCTCGAACACGCAGCACAGAAAGCCTTCAAAGCTGCTGTCGTAGAGGTACACCACATCCGCATCGTGGAGCCTGCGGGCTTTCTGAACTTGAACATTTACAGCGCCTTCGCCAGACATTGCACCGCCTCCTCCCGCACCATGCGCATGGCTGCGCGCGGTGCCACGCCCTGCGTGATCAGATCGTCCACCGCAGGCGGCGTGAACAGACTGAGCTGTTCGCAGCTGCCGCCGAACACGTTGGGGTCGATGAGCGCCTGCGTGATGCGCTCCCGCCCGGCGGTGCCGCGGCCCGGGTGCGCACCCGCAAAACCCTTGCAGGTGATGAAATACTGTGCCCGCTTGAGCACCACGCCCATGCGCTTCAGCTCGTCCAGCCCAAGGCTGGAAAGCTTGCGCGCGTGCCAGATGCGCCGGGCGCTTTTGGGGCCGATGCCCGGCACACGCAGCAGCATTTCAAAGGGCGCGCGGTTCACATCTACCGGAAAAAGCCCGTAGTGCTGCACGGCCCAGTTGCATTTTGGGTCGAGGTAGGGATTGAAGCTCTGGTTGGCTTCATCCAGAATTTCGTCTGCCTTGAACTGGTAAAACCGCAGCAGCCAGTCAGCCTGATACAGCCGGTGCTCCCGCAAAAGCGGGGGTTTGGTGTCCAGCGCAGGCAGGCGGGTGTCCTCGGCTACCGGGATGTAGGCGGAGTAGAACACCCGTTTCAGACTGTACTTCTGGTACATGCCCTCAGTGAGCTTTAAAATGTGGTAGTCCGTCTCCGGCGAAGCGCCCACGATCATCTGGGTGCTCTGCCCGGCGGGTGCAAACTTTGGCGCATGGCGGTAGACGGTCAGCTCCTGTTTGCTCTGCGCGCCGGAAACTGCGATCTGCTTCATGGGCCGGAAAATGGAGTGCCGCCCTTTGTCCGGGGCCAGCAGGTTCAGGCTCTGCTCACTGGGCAGCTCCACATTCACGCTCAGGCGGTCGGCCAGATATCCCAGCTGCTGCAGCAGTTCCGGGCTTGTGCCGGGGATGGCCTTGGCGTGGATGTAGCCCCCAAAGCGGTATTCGTCCCGCAGCAGCCGCAGGGCGGCCAGCATCCGTTCGGTGGTGTAGTCCGGCGTGCCCAGCACCGCGCTGGAAAGGAACAACCCTTCAATGTAGTTGCGGCGGTAAAACTCCACCGTCAGCTCGGCCAGCTCCCGGGGCGTGAAGGTGGCGCGGGGGATATCGTTGGACTTGCGGTTGACGCAATAGCTGCAGTCGAAGGCACAGCAGTTGGTCATGAGCACCTTTAAAAGGCTTACACAGCGGCCGTCGGCGGTAAAGGCGTGGCAGCAGCCCGGCGCATAGCAGCTGCCAAGAATGCCTGCCCGCGCGGTGCGGGATGCGCCGCTGGAGGTGCAGGCAACATCATATTTGGCGCTGTCGGCCAGAATGGTAAGCTTGTCCATCAGGGTCTGTTCCATGCAGAATACACCTCCAAAGTGGGAAAAAGGGTCAAAAAATAAAGCCATGCGCAAAATGCAGATGGCTTTTATGGCTTCACGGTTAGCGTCCTCGCCCTCTCAGTCTCACTTTGTTCGACAGCTCTCCCAAAGGGAGAGCCCTTGGCAAAACCAGAAACTTTGCTGTACTGCCAAAGCCTCTCCCTTTGGGAGAGGTGGCACTGCATCAGCAGTGACGGAGAGGGCGAGCCCGCTTCCCTTATAAAATTACCATTTTGCCTTAGTCTCCACCACGCGGCCGGCGATGTGCAGATGGTTCAGGTCCTCGCCCTTGATGACCATTTCGCTGTAGGCCGGGTTGAAGGGCTGCAGCACCACGCAGTTGCCGCGCTGGATATAGCGTTTCAAGGTGCCCTCGCCCTCATCGCCGTAGATCAGCACGCCAAGGTCGCCGTTTTCCAGTGTGTCCTGCTTGTGCACAAGGGCAAGGTCGCCGTCCTGAATGCGGGGCTCCATGCTGTCGCCGCGCACCACCAGATAAAAATAGTTGGAGGGGTCCTTCACACGGGCATACTCCTGACCGTAGTCCTCCTCAAAGGCGAGGGCGCCGTAACCGGCCTTTACCGTGCCGATCACCGGGATCAGGCTTTCAGAATAGCTGCCAAAGAACCGCTCTTCCGGGGCGGAAACATTGCTTACCGGGCGGTACAGGCCCAGCAGATAATCTGCTGTGGTGTTCAAAAGCTCGGCAATGCGGGCCACGGTAGACGGATCGGGAGAGGACTTGCCGCTTTCCCATTTGCCGACAGCCTGCTGTGTCACGCCCAGTTTGGAAGCCAGCTCAGCCTGGCTGATGCCCTGCTTTTTGCGGCACTGCTTCAAAAGTTCTGAAAACGACATGGTATATTTCTCCTTTACACCGCGAGGAAATTTTCTTGTGTTTATTATACAACAAAAAGGTGTACTTGTAAAGACCTGAAACAGGCCGAGACCCAAAAAGGTTGTGGTAAATTTTGTTTTTAAGGGCTGAAAGAAAAAAATTGCGCCAAAGGCTTGACACCGGCGTGCAAATCTGGTAAATTAAATAGGCATTCGACACGGCGTAAGGCGGATGTCCACAAGGAGAGATGTCCGAGTGGTTTAAGGAAGCAGTCTTGAAAACTGCCGTACGGCAACGTACCGTGGGTTCGAATCCCACTCTCTCCGCCATTTTTTATTGAATAAGTGTAACACACTTTGCTCTGGAGTAGTACTCAAGAGGTCGAAGAGGCGCCCCTGCTAAGGGCGTAGGTCGTCTAAACAACGGCGCGAGGGTTCAAATCCCTCCTACTCCGCCAAGAAAAAGCTCGTTGATTCGTTGAAATCAATGGGCTTTTTCCTTTGTAAAGGAAAAATGCGGCTTGCGGAACAAAAAGGAGGAACCAATGGCGTTTGGCGTTTTGGCGGGTCAGATTACGGTGATCTTTCTGGAAGTGCTGCTGGGCTATGTAGGTGCACGCAGCGGCATTATCAAGGATCGTGACAGCAAGTTTTTGTCGGATTTTATCATGAAGCTTCTGCTGCCCTGTACCATGCTGGCTGGTGCAGCCGTGGACGGTGAGCCGGAGCTGCTCACTCAGGCAGGGGTGCTGTTCGTGCTGCTGCTGGCACTGTTTGTGGTGACCACCGGCCTGTGCCGGTTGAGCAGTTGGCTGCACCACGACACGCCGGGCAAGTATGCGGTGCTGGTGGGCACGGCGGCTATGCCCAACTGCGGCTTCATCGGCCTGCCGCTGTGCAGCGCCCTGCTGGGCACCGCGCGCGGCACTGTGTTTGCAGGCATGGCCATGGCCTCTTATAATGTATGGTTCTTTACCTATGTGGTGTGCCTGTTCCGCCCCGGCGAGAAGATCCGGCTCAAGACCTTCATCACCCCCACCAACATTGCCACAGTGGCTATGCTGGTGCTGCTGGCCACCGGCTGGCGGCTGCCCGCACCGGTGCAGCAGTTCTGCAGTGCGGTGGGCGGCTGCACCACCCCGCTGGCCCTTATGATCGTAGGTGTGCTGCTGGCAGACAGCGACATCCGTGCGCTGCTGCACACCGGTTTCCTGTACCGGGTCACCCTGCTGCGCGGCATCCTGTTCCCGCTGCTGTTCATGCTGCTGCTGTGGCTGCTGCCGCTGGACAATGTGCTGCGCACCGGCCTTTCCATCATTGCATGCTGCCCGGCCGGCAGCCTTGCCGCTGTGCTGGCCAAGCAGACCGGCACCGAGGCGACCCTTGCCAGTCAGGCGGTGGCCCACTCCACCGTGTGTATGCTGGTCACAGTGCCTGCCATGCTGCTGCTGACGGGCGTTATGTTCCCGATGTGAGAAGCTGTAAAAAAGCCCGCTGTCTTTGGACGGCGGGCTTTCTGCTGTTATAGCATAAGGTTCGTGATACCTGCTAGCACCAGCAGGTGCACCGGGTAGAACCAGTAAAAGGCTTTTTTCTGCAGCGGACTGCACGCGCCGCGCTGCCCGTTGTAGAACCAGACCAGCACAAAGGCCAGCGGCGCGGTCAGCTCGAACAAAAATAGCAGCGCACCTGCAAGGCACTGCCGCTTGCGGTCTGCGCGGGTCAGGTACAGGGTGCAGATGATGAGCACGCCGATGGCGTGGTAGTCGGTGTTGGCAGCCAGCGCCAGCGCGGCGCAGCCGCCCGCCCACACAAGCCCCTGCCAGCCGGGCAGGCCGATTTCCTTTTCAAAGCGCTTGAGCCCTGCCATAGCCAGCACGCCCAGCGCCAGCGTCCAGTAAACATTCTGGTGCTGCGGGGCGAACGGTGTGCGGAAAAAGGCAAGGTCAAAAGGCACCTCGCTGACAAGCCCGAACAGCAGAAGCCGCCGGACGTATTTTTTTACATCGTGGGTGTGCAGAAAGCCCTCCACGGCCAGAAAGCAGAAGATGGGAAAGGCCAGCCGCCCGATATACCGCAGCACACGGTCTGCAGCCAGCAGGGTGCTGACCGGGATGCCGCCGCAGCTGGCAGCACCGGCGGCGAGGGCCGGCAGCAGGATACCGGTTTCGATGCAGGAAGCGCCGATGTGATCAATGAGCATGGTGATGCAGGCGATGTATTTGAGCGCTGTGCCGCTGAGTCCACAGCGGACAGGGGCTTTGGCAGTCTTGGTCATAAGGAATCCCTCACTTGATAAAAAATCTACTTTTTGTGCTTTTTTAATGATACGGCGCAGGCTGGCAGGCTCCTGCGTCATCTTTGACAAAATACGCTGGAAAGGCGCATAAATCGGGCAAAAATGCTTGACAGAGAAGGCGCGGGATAGTACAATCAAGAAGATAATTGAACTATCTCAAATGAAAGATGAAAAAGATTCACAGAGAATCGGGCGTCTCCGAACCAGTAAAAACGGAAGGAGGCTTTGGGCATGACGCTTTTTTCCTACGAGATCTTTGATGCCGTGGCCCGGCAGGGCAGCTTCAACAAGGCGGCACAGCAGCTGCACCTGACCCCATCGGCCATCAGTCACGCCATTGCCGTAATGGAGGAGGAGCTGGGATTTGCTCTGTTCAACCGCGGCAAGAACGGCGTATCCATGACCAGCTACGGCGCATCCCTGTACCCCTCTATTCGCGATGTGCTCAACAGCGACGAGGCCCTCAAGCAGAGCATCGCCCGCCTGAACGGCCTGGAAAAGGGCAAGGTGAAGCTGGGCGTATTCAACTCGGTGTGTGCTTCGCTGCTGCCGGGCCTGCTCAAAAGCTTTATGACCCACTACCCGCAGATCGAGATCGAGGTGTATCAGGGCACCTACGACGATGTGAAGGAATGGCTGCGAACCGGTCAGGTGGATATCGCGTTCCTTTCCTCTACCTGCCGTGAAGAGTTCAACCTCACCGAGCTGTTCCGCGAGCCGCTGCTGTGCATCGTGCCGCAGGACTGGCCCGAACCGGAAAACGGCGTGATGACTCCCGCCCTGATGAACGGCCAAAGCTTCGTTGTGCAGTGCGATGCCACCGATGCTGAAATGCGCCAGTTCCTGAAAAAATATAAGATCGGCACCGAGCGCCGCTGCCATGTCATCGACGACCAGTCCAACATCGCCATGGTGGAAGCAGGTCTGGGCATTTCCATCATGCCGCAGATGCTGCTGCGCGACTGCAAGGCTGCGATCAAGATCTATCCCATCGAGCCAGAGGAAGACCGTGTGGTGGGCCTGGCTGTGCAGCGCCCCGCCGCAATGGCCCCGGCAGTGGAACAGATGTTCCACCACATCGTGGACTACTGCAGACAGATCGAGCTGAGGTGAGCCAGACCCCTTTATACTATACCATAAAACAGTCTGTGTGTGGAGCATGGGCTGTTTTTTATTAAAAAAGAGCGATTGTATCAGCGTGCAAAATCCGCTATACTTAGAAAAACAGACTGGTTTTATGCAGAAGCCTTGATTGGAGCAGAAAGATGAAGACCATAAAACGACGTGCCTTTTGCAAGGCGGCAGCAGCTGCCGTGGCAGGCGTGCTGGCCCCGCACGCGGCGGCAGAGGCTTTGCTGCCGCAGGCCGCACAGGCTGTGGTGGGCAGCGCGGTGCCGGAGGATTACTACTCCTTTGCCTTCCGCAGCGACCACAGCGAAACAGATCTCTCCCACGATTTTTATTATACAGATGCCTTTTTTGAGAACACGGCGCTGCAGTACAGCCACAGGCTGGCACTGGCAACGCTGGGCCTTGTGGCGGCAAGCGGCAGCACCTACCAGAGCGATGCGCTTTACTGGGTGGAGGGGGAAGCGGGCCGTGAGGACAGCATTGCGGATGCCTACCAGAAGCTTGGCTTTGCCAATGCGGTCTATGTGGGCTACCAGTGCAGTCTGAACACCCCGGTGGATACTGCGGGCTGTGCTTTTGCGCAGAAAACACTGGTACAGGATGGCCAGCGCACCACCATTATTGCTGCCATGCTGCGCGGTGTCGGCTATGGTGCCGAGTGGGCCAGCAACCTGCATGTGGGCGAAGGCGGCGGGCACTATGGCTTTGTGACAGCAGCAGAGCATTTTTTTGAGGATCTGCAGGACTACCTGAAAAAAGCCGAGGCTGCAGCGGGAACGCTGGGCACCATCAAGCTCTGGCTGGGCGGCTACAGCCGCGGCGCGGCTGTGGCAAACCTGACGGCGGCGCGCATCCGGCAGCAGCTGCCGCAGATCGCGCAGGAAAATACCTTTGTTTACACCTTTGCCGCACCGGCGGCACTGACGGCAGCGGACCGCCCGGATCTGCAGGCGGACTACGACAACGACCACACTGCAGACGGCGGACTGAAAACGGATTGGGATGTAAGCAATATCTTCAACATCATTTCCAGCGGCGACATCGTGGCCCGCGTGATGCCGGAAGAGTGGGGCTACCACCGCAACGGAAACGACCGCTTTCTGCCCTCCACGGCGTACCAGAACGAGCTGGATGATCTGAGCATCATCGAGAGCCGGATGGGCGGCGTGCCGCTGCGGTTCGACCAGCTGGCCACAAAGGAAGATGTGGATTCGGTGGTCGCGGCGGCTCTGGCGTTCTGCAAAAGCGCTGCAAATTACCACGAAAAATATGAAGCTGCCTTTATGGATATGCTGCAGTGTGCCTTTACCCTCTCGGAGAAAGAGGCAGCCGAGGGCGTGATCCTGGACGATGAAGCTGTGACGGAACGGCTGCGCAGCATGGAGAACATCCGCAAAATGTCGTGGACGAAGGTGCTGCGCTGCGTGATGACGGCTTCGGCCATGAGCAGACCCATTCTGGAGCAGGTGGGGGCCATCGTGCCGCTGCGGGCGCAGCAGGTGGTGGTGCCGGTGCTGGCGGTGGGTCTGTGCTACGAGGTGGAGAGCGATGTGCTGAAGCTGCTGGTGTACTACATCCTCAGCCTGATGAGCGTGAACAGCCCGGCAGACAGCGTTCTGCGTGCGGCATTCTGCCACTACCCGGAAAACTACATCACCCTGATGGAATATTACGACCCCGCCGAGCATGGCATGGAAGCCTATACCCGAAAATAAAATCTCCGGAAATAAAAAAGAGGGACTGTTGCAAAATAAAAATGCGATAGCAATTTGCACAAAGAGATAGCGCAAAAATCAGAAACCCGGAACCCTTTTTGAGCCATTTTGGCCCTGAGAAGGTTCCGGGTTTTTATAATTTTCCGGCGCAAGACCGGGCTGCCACTCAAACGCCCCGCTGGGGCGTTCGTTGCTTCGCAAACGCGGTCTTGTTGGGGCGTGCGGAGCCACAAACCCTGCTTCTTACTATTTGGAAATTACATGATTATGCACCACTGGGTCCACGAGAACTGACGCTCATCGGAGGCATAGAACTATAAAAAGATTGGCCGTTCACAGTGTTTTGAGTCAACCCAATCAAATCGATCAACTGGCTCTCGTTATAGCGCTCTTGACAGTTATCCAGCACAGCGCATTGGCAGCTATATACACCACTATCGTTAGAGACAACTCCCCACCATTCAAGGTCTGCCAAAAGTTTTCCAATCTTCTTGCGGTCAAAGCGTATTTCTTTTTCCAAAAGGGACGAGCAAATTTGTGGAGCAGACATCGGTTTTTGCTTTAATAGGAGAGCTAATGCTAATTCCTGTCCATGCAAACGGTGAAGCAAAAGACCTCTGCGAACCCAAATGTTCGATGCTTTTTTCATAGCAAATGCCTCCTTTTTTAGATAGCTCGTTCACTTAAAATACGATTGATGTCCATTTGAAATTGCGCTCATTCACAATTGTTATGTTGACGTGAGTATATCATATTACACAATAAAAGACTACTGTTATATATCAGAACTTGCCCTTTTTCCTGCGTACGTGCGTACCGACCATGTACGGACGTACGCAGCGATTGACCCGAAACGCACAATATAGGGGGATGCAAAACAAAAGGCAGGGCACAGCGCCACGGTGATACCCTGCCTTTGTTTATTGCTGTTCGAGTTCTGTACCGCTCACCACATTCTCAGACCGAATGGTCGGGCGACATCTTTCTTGGTAGACATTCCTAGCCGTTGGGAACCGAGGGCTAAGCAAAGCCGCACTGTGGCTTTGCTTACGGCGCTATGCGCCGCCGCCCTGTTCGAGTCCTGTACCGTCCACCACGAAAAAAGTCCCCAGACCTTTTGGTCTGGGGACTCGTGGTGGACGGTACAGGACTCGAACCTGTGACCTCCTGCACGTCAAGCAGATGCTCTACCAGCTGAGCTAACCGTCCATATTCTGTTTTGCCGAAATCAGCTTGATTATATTACCATACCTTCTGCCAAAAAGCAAGTGCTTTTTCAAAAATTGTAAAACTTTTTTAAAGGCAGGGGCGCTGACTGCCCTTTTTACGCGCCAGCGCACATTTGGCGGCGGCATGCGAAAGGTTTTCTGTTGCTCACACTGTTTTGTTGTGATATAATAATAAAGTTATAATAGGAATAGTATCGGAAGGTATTTGCAGCATGAGAGTTTTGGGCATCGACCCCGGCTACGCCATCGTGGGCTGGGGCGTGGTGGATTACGCAGGCAACCGGTTTGCGCCGGTGGATTTCGGTGCGGTGTGCACCGACGCGGGCGTGCCGTTCGAGCGCCGTCTGGACGAGGTGTATGCAGGCATCAAAGAGGTGATCGAGCGCACCCGGCCCGAGGTGCTTGCCATCGAAAAGCTGTTCTACCAGCACAATCAGACCACGGTCATCGGCGTGGCAGAAGCCCGCGGCGTGATCCTGCTGGCGGCAGCGCAGGCAGGCCTGCCCATCTACGAGTACACCCCCATGCAGGTAAAGCAGGCTGTTACCGGTTACGGCAAGGCCGTGAAAAAGCAGGTGCAGGAGATGACCCGCGTGCTGCTGCATCTGCCCGCCGTGCCAAAGCCGGACGATACCGCCGATGCGCTGGCAATGGCCATCACCTTCTGCCACACCAACGGCAACCAGCTCAACCGCTTTGTCCGCCGTGTGGCCGGGCCGATCTGACCCTCTCACCGGTTCCGTCCGCCTGCAGCGGCGCGGCACCGGAGTTCTCCCGAAGGGCGAGCTGAACAGAGGAAAATTGGCCGACACAGAAACGGAGAGGGTTTTAAATGATCTACTGTCTGACAGGAAAAATCGTCAAAAAAAACATGAACGCAGTGGTGCTCAGCTGCGGCGGTGTAGGCTACTATGCCCAGTGCCCGGCCAGCGTGGCCGGGGCCTTGCCCGGCGTGGGCAAGGAAGCCACCATTTATACCGTGATGAGCGTCACCGAGAACGATGTGAGCCTCTACGGGTTTGCCACTGAGGAGCAGCAGGCCTGCTTTGAGATGCTGACCGCCGTGTCCGGCGTGGGGCCTAAGGTGGGCCTTGCCATCCTGAGCGTGATGGAGCCGGACCGCGTGGCACTGGCGATCTCGGCGGGGGACCACAAGGCGTTCAAGGCGGCTTCCGGCGTGGGGCCGAAGCTTGCACAGCGCATCGTGCTGGAGCTGAAGGATAAGGTCGCCAAGGGCTTTGTGGACGGCATCTCGCTGGAGGATGTGGCAGGTGCTTTTGCCGACACACAGGCTTCTCAGGGCAGCAGTCAGGCCATTGCGGCGCTGGTGTCGCTGGGGTACAGCCAGAGCGAAGCAGCGCTTGCCGTTTCCAAGATCGACGCGGCATTGCCCGTGGAAGAGATCATCAAACTGGCCTTGCGCAGCATGGCAGGCAGGAGGTAAAGAATGCAGGACGAAACTGCGCTGTACGGCGCAAAAATGATGCAGCCCGGCATGACGGCGGCGGACAGCGAGGAAAACAACCTCCGCCCGCAGCATCTGGAAGACTACATCGGGCAGGAAAAGGTCAAGCAGAACCTGAAGATCTATCTGGAAGCCGCCAAGCGGCGCGGGGAGCCCATGGATCACATCCTGCTCTACGGCCCGCCGGGTCTGGGCAAGACCACGCTGGCAGGCATCATCGCCAACGAGATGGGGGTGCAGATCCGCATCACCAGCGGCCCGGCCATTGAAAAGCCCGGCGACCTTGCCGCCCTGCTCACCAATCTGCAGGAGGGCGATGTACTGTTCATCGACGAGATCCACCGCCTGTCCCGTCAGGTGGAAGAGGTGCTGTATCCGGCGCTGGAAGACTATGCGCTGGATATCATGATCGGCAAAGGCCCCAGCGCCCAGAGCATCCGCATCAACCTGCCGCGGTTCACGCTGGTGGGTGCCACCACCCGTGCAGGCCAGATCACCGGCCCCCTGCGCGACCGCTTTGGCGTGCTGCTCAAGCTGGAGCTGTACAGCCCGGATGAACTGAGCAAGATCATCCAGCGCTCGGCAGGCATCCTCGACCAGCCCATCACGCCGGAAGGCGCTTACGAGCTGGCCAAGCGCAGCCGCGGCACGCCCCGCGTGGCAAACCGCTTTTTGAAGCGCATCCGCGACTTTGCCACTGTGCTGGGCGACGGCATCATTGACCGGGATGTGGCCCTGATGGGCCTCAAGCGGATGGACGTGGACGCACTGGGTCTGGACGAACTGGACCGCAGTATGCTGCGTGCGATCATTGAAATGTACAACGGCGGCCCGGTGGGTCTGGAAACGCTGGCGGCGGCCCTCGGCGAGGAATCCGTCACGCTGGAAGACCTGTGTGAGCCGTATCTGATGCAGATGGGCTTTCTGACCCGGACGCCCCGGGGCCGCTGCGCAACGCGGCTGGCCTATGAACATCTGGGCCTGAAAGCGCCGGAGGCCGCTGCGCCCGAGGACAACGGGCAGCAGAGTTTGTTCTGAGAGAAACGGGCTTGCCCTCTCAGTCTCACTTCGTTCGACAGCTTATTCCCCCTTTTGGCTTCGCCATTTTCCCCCGGCCGGGGGAGGTGGCACGAAGTGCCAGAAGGGGAACAAGGTGGCATCGCGCAGCGATGACGGAGAGGGCGAGGATGCTTACAATATTAAAACTTGCTTCTTTCTATAGAAAGTGGGGTATTATTATGGGAAAATATTTTGGAACCGATGGTGTGCGCGGTGTTGCAGGCGCAGACCTGACCTGTGAGCTGGCAATGAAGATCGGCCGCGGCGCTGCTGCGGTGCTGACCGGCAGCACCGGCCACCGTCCGCGCATCCTGATCGGCAAGGACACCCGCCAGTCCGGCGACATGCTGGAAGCAGCCCTGACCGCCGGTCTGTGCAGTGTGGGTGCGGATGTGGAAAGTCTGGGTGTTTTGCCCACGCCCGCTGTGGCCTATCTGGTGGGCAAGTACAATGCCGATGCCGGCATCGTGATCTCTGCCTCCCACAATCCGATGGAGTTTAACGGCATCAAGATCTTTGCCGGTACCGGCTATAAGCTGCCGGACGAGGTGGAGAACCAGATCGAAGCCTACATCGACAACGATTGCGCGGGCATTGAGCTGAAGACCGGTGCCGAGGTGGGCCGTGTGTACCGCCGCGATGACGGCCTGCAGGACTATGTGAATCACCTGTATGAGTCCATCCACGGCGACCTGACCGGCCTGAACGTCTGCATCGACTGTGCAAATGGTGCTTCTGCCGCTGTGGCGCAGAAGCTGTTCCCCCGTCTGGGCGCAAAGTGCACCTTCCTCGGCATTGCACCGGACGGCCAGAACATTAACAAGGGCGTGGGCAGCACCCATCTGGAAAATCTGGAAAAGGCCGTGGTGGAAGGTGGCTTTGACTGCGGCATTGCATTTGACGGCGATGCCGACCGCTGCCTTGGCTGCGACGAAAAGGGTCAGGAGATGGACGGCGACAAGATCATTGCCCTGCTGGCCATGACCATGAAGGAAAAAGGCCGTCTGGACGGCGACACCGCTGTGGTTACGGTCATGTCCAATCTGGGCTTCATCAAATATATGGAGAGTCAGGGCATCAACACCGAAAAGACCGCCGTGGGCGACCGCTACGTGTTGGAAAACATGCGCGAGAACGGCTTTGCCATCGGCGGCGAGCAGAGCGGCCATGTCATCCTGCTGCACCATGCCACCACCGGCGACGGTGAGCTGACCGCCGGCAAGCTGCTCAAGCTGCTGGCGGAGAGCGGCAAGAAGATGAGCGAGCTGAACGGCATCTACGCCCAGTATCCGCAGGTGCTGGTGAATGTGACCGCCAACGCCGCCCAGAAAAAAGCCTACAAAGAGGACGAAGTGCTGGCCGGTTTCATTGAGAACGAGCAGCAGAAGCTTATGGGCATGGGCCGCGTGCTGGTGCGGGTGTCCGGCACCGAGCCGAAGATCCGCGTGATGGTGGAGGGCCAGGATCTGGATGCCATCCACCGCTGCGCCGACCGCATCGTGGATAAGATCAACAAGCGCATTCTGGGCCAGTAAGAAACGGATAAAAGAGAAGGGAGGACGCTATGCGCCCTGCAGATACCTGGAAAGACTATGAACTGCTGGATGCCACCGACGGCAACCGTCTGGAGCGCTGGGGTGAGACCATCCTCATCCGACCGGACCCGCAGGTGGTGTGGAAAACGCCCAAGCAAAGCTCGCTGTGGGCAAAGGCAGATGCTGTTTATCACCGCTCCAATCAGGGCGGCGGCGAGTGGGAGTACAAGCGCCGTCTGCCCGAAAAGTGGAAGATCAGCTGCGGCGAGGGCGAGGATAAGCTCACCCTCATCGTCAGCCCCACCGGCTTCAAGCACACCGGCGTGTTCCCGGAGCAGGCTGTCAACTGGGCATGGTACGCCAAAAAGATCCGTGCCGCAGGCCGCCCGGTAAAGGTGCTGAACCTGTTCGGCTACACCGGCGGTGCCACGCTGGCCTGTGCGGCGGCAGGTGCCACCGTCTGCCATGTGGATGCCTCCAAGGGCATCGTGGCGTGGGGTAAGGACAATGCTGCGGCAAGCGGCCTTGCCGACCGGCCCATCCGCTGGCTGGTGGACGACTGTGCCAAGTTCGTTGCGCGGGAAAAACGCCGCGGCAACACCTACGACGGCATCATCATGGACCCGCCCAGCTACGGGCGCGGCCCCGGCGGTGAGATCTGGAAGCTGGAGGACTGCATCTACGACCTCATCAGCCAGTGCGAAGAGGTGCTGAGCGATACACCGCTGTTTTTTGCAGTGAACAGCTACACCACCGGCCTGTCCCCGGCGGTCATGGAGTATATGCTCAAAACAACGCTGGTGCCCCGCTTTGGCGGCGAGACCTCCTGCGACGAGATCGGCCTGCCGGTGTCCGCCACCGGCGGCGTGGTGCCCTGCGGCGCAACTGCCATCTGGGAAGAATAAAAGAGGTAAACGGGCTCGCCCTCTCAGCTTCGCGTTGCTCAGCAGCTCCCCCAAAGGGGGAGCCCTTGGCAAAACCGGAAACTTTGCCGTACTGCCAAGGCCTCTCCCTTTGAGGAAAGACTTCCCCCGCGCCGGGGGAAGATGTCACCGCAGGTGACAAAAGGGGGAGTGTGGCATCGCGCAGCAATGACGGAGAGAGCGAGGCCGCTAAAAATAAACAAGCAATCAATTTCAATAGAATGGGGTACAGCCCCTTTCAGAGGGGCGCACCACCAGAAAGAGAAACACAAATGGAAGAGACGATTTTAACAGCACAAAATCTGAAATTCCGCTACGACAGCGACCAGCCGGTTTACGCACTGGACGGTGTCTCAACGGAAGTAAAGCGCGGCGAATTTGTGGCCGTGCTGGGTGCCAACGGCTGCGGCAAGTCCACGCTGGCAAAGCACTTCAACGCGATCCTGCTGCCGGAGAGGGGCAAGGTCTACGTGGAGGGCATGGACACCGCAGACGACGACAAGCTCTATGATATCCGCCAGACCGTGGGCATGGTGTTCCAGAACCCGGACAACCAGATCGTTGCCACCGTGGTGGAGGAAGACGTTGCCTTTGCACTGGAAAACCTCGGTGTGCCGCCCGAAGAGATGCGCCGCCGCGTGGACGACTCCATGAAGATGGCCGGCATCTATGAGTACCGCGAGCGCGCACCCCACAACCTTTCCGGCGGCCAGAAGCAGCGCGTTGCCATTGCAGGCGTTGTTGCCATGCGGCCGGACTGCCTGATTTTAGACGAAGCCACCGCCATGCTGGACCCCCGGGGTCGTGAGCAGGTGATGCAGACCATCCACTATCTGAACAGGAACATGGGCATCACCGTGGTGTCCATCACCCACTACATGGAGGAAGCTGCGCAGGCAGACCGTGTGCTGGTGATGAGCAAGGGCCATGTGGTGATGGAGGGCACCCCCAAAGAGGTGTTCAGCCAGACCGAGAAGGTGCGCTCCCTGCATCTGGATGTGCCGCAGGCCGCCGAGCTGAGGGATGAGCTGGTGAAGGCCGGCATCCCGATGCCGGAAGGCATCATCGACACCGGCGAATGCGCACAGGCTCTGTACGAGCTTTTGCAGTAAGGGGGGCAGACGCAAATGGCAGATATCATCAAAGTAGAACATCTGAGCTACGTCTACAACCCCGGCATGCCCAATGCGGTCACTGCGCTGGACGATGTGAGCTTTACGGTGGAAGAGGGCGACTTTGTGGGCATCATCGGGGCCACCGGTTCCGGCAAGAGCACCCTCATTACCCACATGAACGGCCTGAACAAGCCTACCAGCGGCAAAATTTATATCGATGGCCGCGACCTGTGGGAAGATCCGGAGAAGATCCGGGACTTCCGCTTCCTCACCGGTCTGGTGTTCCAGTACCCGGAGTACCAGCTGTTCGAGGAGACCTGTTATAAAGATATCGCGTTCGGCCCCAAGAACATGGGTCTGGACGAAGCCGAGATCGACCGCCGCGTGCATGAAGCCGCCGATTTCGTGGGCCTTGACCCGGCCCTGCTGGAGCGCAGTCCCTTTGAGCTTTCCGGCGGCCAGAAGCGCCGGGTGGCCGTGGCGGGCGTTATGGCCATGAAGCCCCGCATTCTGGTGCTGGACGAGCCTGCTGCGGGCCTTGACCCGGAGGGACGGGACGACATCCTCAGCGAAGTAAAGGAATACCACAAAAAGACCGGAACCACCGTGCTGCTGGTGTCCCACAGCATGGAGGACATTGCCAAGTACGCCAACCGTGTTCTGGTGATGAGCAATAAGAAAATTGCCATGTACGACACCGTGGAAAAAGTCTTTGCCCGCGCTCCGGAGCTGCTGGAGCTGGGGCTTTCCGTGCCGCAGGTGACGAAGATCTTCCTCAAGCTGCGGGAGATGGGCGTGGATGTGCCCGCTGATGTGTACACCATCCCCTATGCGGTCAAGATGATCCTGGAGGCCAAGCGCCGCCGGGAGGCAGGCGAGAGCCTTGTGCTCCCGCGGGAAGCAAAGAAGGAAGGAGGCGCTGCCGGATGCTGAGAGATATCACCATTGGCCAGCACTTCCCGGGCGACAGTCTGGTGCACCGGTTCGACCCGCGCCTGAAGCTGGTGCTGACCATCGCCTATATCGTGCTGCTGTTTGCAGCTTCCAATCCGCTGGGCCTTACCCTTTCCATCCTGTTTTTGGCAGTGATGTACAAGGTGGCAAAAATTCCCGGCAAAATGATCCTCAAGAGCTTAAAGCCCATCCTGCCCATCGTGATATTCACAGCGGTGCTGAACCTGTTCTTTGTGTCAGGCGAGGGCGAACCGCTGGTGCATATCTGGTTTTTGACCATTTATGCCGAGGGCGTGCGCTATGCTGTGCTGATGGCGGTGCGCGTCATGGCGCTCATCGCGGGCACCAGCCTGCTCACCTACACCACCAGCCCCATCGTGCTCACGGATGCCATCGAGCAGCTGCTGAAGCCCTTGGGCAAACTGCACTTCCCGGTGCACGAGCTGGCGATGATGATGAGCATTGCCCTGCGGTTCATCCCCACCCTCATTGAGGAGACGGACAAAATTATGAACGCCCAGAAAGCCCGCGGTGCTCAGCTGGACACCGGCAAGATGACCGACCGGGTAAAAGCCTTGGTGCCGGTGCTCATCCCGCTGTTCATTTCGGCCTTCCGCCGCGCGGACGAGCTGGCCATGGCCATGGAATGCCGCTGCTACCGGGGCGGCGACGGCCGCACCCGCCTGAAGGTGCTGCGCTGCGAAAAGCAGGATTATATCGACCTTGCCGTGTGCATCGCCTGCTTTGCAGTGATCCTTGCCTCCCGGCTGGTGTTCCCGAATTTTTAAAACTCCCCAGTCGCCTTCGGCGACAGACCCCTCGAGGAGGGGGCCTTATAGCCTCCCACTTTGGAAAATGACTTTTTCTGATGGGAGAAAAATGCTGCTTTCCAATGCGGCCCCTCCGGTGAAAATGCGTCTGTCGCGGCCCGCAGGCCGCGACAGACGCGAAATAAAAACTCTTTTCCGCTGAATATGGCCAAAGCAAAGCGGAGGCCATTTTAAATTTAAACTATGAACTTTTTACTTACCCTTGCCTACGACGGCACGAACTACTGCGGCTTTCAGGTGCAGCCCAATGGCCGCAGCGTGGCCCAAACCTTTCAGGACGCGCTGCAGGCCGTGCTGGGCAGCCGCCCTGATATCAAGGGCTGCAGCCGCACCGATGCGGGGGTGCACGCGCTGGGCTTCAAGCTCAACTTCCACGCCGACACCCGCATTCCGCCGGAAAAGCTGCCGCTGGCGCTGAACCAGCATCTGCCGCCGGATATCCGGGTGCTGGACGCGCAGGTGGTGCCGGAGGACTTCCACGCCCGGTACGCGGCCCATACCAAAACCTACCTCTACCGCATCCACAACCACCCCATCGACTCGCCTTTTGATGCGGCTTATTACACCCGGGTGCCCCGGCATCTGGACGAAGCCAGAATGCAGGCGGCGGCACAGCAGTTTGTGGGCAGGCACGATTTTCTGGCCCTGTGCGCGGCGGGCTCTTCCGCTGCAGCCCATGGCGATACCGTGCGCACCATCACGGACTGTCATGTTACCCGCAAGGGGGACGAGATCGACATTGAAGTGACCGCCGACGGCTACCTGTACAATATGGTGCGCATTCTGGCGGGCACTTTGTGCGAAGCAGGCGCAGGCCGGCTGGACCCGGCGGAAATTCCCGCCATTCTGGAAAGCCGTGACCGCAGCCGCGCCGGGCCGACCCTGCCCGCCAAGGGCCTGTTTTTGAAGTGTGTGGAGTATGATCTGTAAGGAGAACCATTCATGAGCAAAATTCGCCGCGGCGGACATTCCGCCGAAGGGAAGCCGCTTTCTGCCGGGCGCGTCGAATATCTGGAAGCCGCCCGGGCCCGGGTGCGCACACGGCGCATCCGCCGCACCGTCATCATCGTAGCGGTGCTGACCATCCTTGTCCTGTTTGCCACCGGCGCAGTGGGGTCTTCCATTGCGCGCGCAAAAGACCTTGTGGATACTGCCGTCATCGCGCTGGCACCAGCCGCAGGTTGGCCACAGCAGACCGGCATCACCGACCCGGATGCGGTGGCGCAGATGTCTGGCAGCTTTGTGGAGATGGGCGGCGACAGCTGCGTGGTATACAGTCTTGGCGGCACCCGCCTGAACAGCATCCAGAGCGGCTATGCCCGCCCGGCCATTGCTGCAGGCAAGACCCGCTTTGTGCTGTACAACCGCTCCGGCAATGAGCTGCGGGTGGAAAGCCGCACCCAGAACCTTTATACCAAAACCATGGACAGCACCATCTCGCTGTGCGCCGTGGCAGATGCCGGACAGGTGGCTGTTGTGACCGACAGCACCGACAGCGTGGCAAAGCTGACCGTTTACAATTCCAGTATGCAGCAGCAGCTGGTGTGGAACCTGACCAGTGAGCAGGGCACTCCGCTGCGCATGGCCTTTGCGCCGGACAGCCGCCGCCTTGCCGTGGCCGCTGTATCGGCGGTGGGCGGCCAGCTGAGCACGAACCTTTATGTACTGCCCCTCTCGCAGGGCGACCCGGTATGCCTTGGCTCCGAGAACAGTGTGCCCCAGTGGATGGGCTGGATGTCCAACGGCTTTTTGCTGGTGCTTTATGAGAACCGCGCCGTGCTGTACAACACGAGCGGCGGCAGCGCAGGCGAACGCGCCAGCTACGATTTTGGCGGCGGCACCCTCGTCAGCGTGTCCAACACCAGTAACGGTGCAGCCCTGCTGCTGAGCAATGGCCAGACCAGCACGGCGGTGCTGCTGGACGGGGAGCTGACTGTGGGTTACAGCGGCAGCGTGCTCTCGGCCAGCCAGATCATCCGGGCAAAGAACGACGGCTTCTACCTGCTCACCGACAGCACGGTGGAGCGCTTCAACAGTGTGGGCGAGTTCCAGTGGAGCCAGCCGCTTTCGGCCCGGCCCCGGGCGCTGATTGAGGGTAGGCAGATTTTGGTGTTCACCGGCAACACGGTGCAGGTGGTCACACCGCCGGAGCAGACAGCTTCCAGCGGACAGTGATTTTTGGGTGAGAAGATCATGCGGAAATAGCACTCTTGCGGGGAAAGTGATAAAAATAACAGGGAAAACAAGGTATGTTCAAGAATCCGTCATTTCTTTTTGATATCATATGCACGGCAGCATGGATCATTCTGGTGGTGCGCTATGCGCGCAAGGGCTTTCTTTCGTCCATTGTGCAGCTGGTGGGCAACCTGTTCAGTCTGCTGGGGGCCAAGGAGCTTTCCGCTGCCTGCGCCGGCTGGGTGTTCGAACACATGCTGGCAGGTGGCTTCCGCACCCAGATCGCAGCAAACATTGCTGCGGGCGGTGCAGTAGACCTTTCCGGCATTGCGGAAAAGTATGCGGGCTTCCTGCCTGCTTCTTTCCGCGCTTCCATCGTGGCAGCCTGCGAGCGCTCCATTGGCGCTGTGCTGGCCGATAACGCGGTGGTGCTGGCCGATTCCATTGTGGAAAACGTGCTGCAGCCGCTGCTCACACCGGTGATCACGCTGGTGCTGTTCTTCTTGTTCTACGCGCTTTTGCGCCTGCTGGTCAGTATGCTGGTCACGGTGCTGGGCCTTGTGAACAAGCTGCCGGTCATTGGCACGGTAAACCGCGGCCTTGGCTGGCTTGTGGGCGGTGCCACGGCGCTGCTGGATATCTATTTGGTGCTGTGCATCCTGTGGGGCATCATCGTCATCACAGGCGGCAACCTGAATGTGCTCAACGATACGGTGATGAGCAGCAGTCTTTACTACAAAATCTTCAATCTCTTCAACCCTTTCCTGTAAAGGGTTTTGCATAAAGGAGGAACTATGGTCTGTATTCGATGCCAGAAACGTCCGGCGATCATCTTCATCCAGCGGATGGACAATGGTCAGATGAAGCAGGAGGGCTACTGCCTGCACTGCGCCCGTGAGCTGCACATCAAGCCGGTGGACGATCTGATGAAGCAGTTCGGCATGTCGGATCAGGATCTTGATAACATGGAGAACCGCATGGAAAGCATGATGGAGGAGATGGGCGATGCAAACCCGCTCTCCATGATGATGAACATGGCGAACGGCGGCGAGGATGCTGACCCGGACAGCATGGACGAAGATCTGATCCCCGGCAGCAATGCCACCTTCCCGCTGGGCTTTACCAGCAGCGAGAAGAAGGATGGCGACAAAAAGGCCGACCGCAAAAACGGCAAAAAGCCGCCTAAGCGCAAATTTCTGGATACCTATTGCGAGAATCTGACCCGCAAGGCCCGGGAAGGAAAGCTGGACGATATCATTGGCCGCGACCGCGAAATTTACCGCACAATCCAGATCTTGAGCCGCCGCCAGAAGAACAACCCCTGCCTGATCGGCGAAGCCGGTGTGGGCAAGACCGCCATTGCCGAGGGCATTGCGGAGCGCATTGCCAAGGGGGATGTGCCCATCGGCCTGAAGGATAAGGAGATCTATCTGCTGGACCTCACCAGCCTTGTGGCAGGCACCCAGTTCCGCGGCCAGTTCGAGCAGCGGGTCAAGGGCCTGCTGAGCGAGGTGAAGGCCGCAGGCAACGTGATCCTGTTCATCGACGAGATCCACACTATCACCTCTGCCGGTGAGAGCGAGGGTGCCATGAACGCGGGCAATATCCTGAAGCCCGCCCTCTCCCGTGGTGAAATTCAGGTCATCGGTGCCACCACCTTCAACGAGTACCGCAAGTATATCGAGAAGGATCAGGCGCTGGAACGCCGTTTCCAGCCCGTGCGGGTGGAAGAACCCAGCGTGGCCGATACCCTTGCTGTGATGAACGGCATCAAGCACTACTACGAGCAGCACCATCATGTGCAGGTGCCTGCCGATGTGCTTTCTGCCACTGTCACCCTGAGTGAGCGCTATATCACCGACCGTTATCTGCCCGATAAGGCCATCGACCTGCTGGACGAAGCCTGCGCCTGCTGCAATCTGGCCCACCCGGTCATTTCCGAGTATCTTGGGATGCAGAAGGAGCTGGATGCCCTCAAGCAGGAAGAAGCCGAGATGGAGAATGCGGATGTGAACGAGCCCATCGACTACGAGCGCGTGGCCGAGCGCAAGACCCGCATTGCAAAGCTCGAAGCCGACCTGCCCGCAAAGCAGGCTGCTGCCAGCGAGATTCAGGTGACCATGGACGATGTGGCCAAGGTCATTGAACTGTGGACCGGCATCCCGGCGGTGAAGATCCGCGAGACCGAGTTCGCAAAGCTGGCAAACCTTGAGGGCGAGCTGAAAAAGAAGATCATCGGGCAGGACGAGGCCGTGCATCTGGTGGCGCAGGCCATCAAGCGTAGCCGCGCCGATCTTTCCGGCCGCCGCCGTCCCGCAAGCTTCATCTTTGTGGGCCCCACCGGCGTGGGCAAGACCGAGCTGGTCAAACAGCTGGCAAATCAGCTGTTCGACGGCCCCGACCCGCTCATCCGTCTGGACATGAGCGAGTATATGGAAAAATACGCGGTGTCCCGCATGATCGGTTCGCCTCCGGGCTATGTGGGCTACGAGGAGGCCGGTCAGCTCACCGAGAAGGTGCGCCGCCGCCCCTACAGCGTGGTGCTGTTCGATGAGATCGAAAAGGCGCACCCGGACGTGATGAACATTCTGCTGCAGATTTTGGACGAGGGCAAGATCAACGATGCGCAGGGCCGCACGGTGGATTTTTCCAACACGGTCATCTGCATGACCTCCAACGCCGGCAGCAGCGACCAGAGTACCGGTGGGCTTGGCTTCAATAAGAGCGAGGAACAGCTCAGCGAGGAAAAGACCCGCAAGGCGCTGGCCCAGTTCCTGCGCCCGGAGTTCCTTGGCCGTGTGGATGAAGTGATCGCCTTCAAGCCTTTGACGGAACAGACGCTGCAGGGCATTGCGGCCCTGATGCTGGACGAGTACAAGCCCGGCATGGAGGCCAAGGGCATCGCTTACAGCTACACCCCGGCAGCGCTCAAGGCACTGGTGAAAAAGGCCGAGGGCGGCAAGTTTGGTGCGCGCGATTTGCGCCGCGTCATCCGCAAGGCCGTGGAAGACCCCGCCGCCGAGCGCCTGATCGACGGTACGCTGGCTTCCGGCAGCACTCTTGTGGTGGATGCCGGTGAAAACGGCGAAATTATCCTGAAGTAAACAAAAAGAAAGCCCCTGCATCCGTTTTTGGAATGCAGGGGCTTTTCCACTGTTCAGTGCTGTACGGCAAACTGGAACTTGTCGGGGCGAGGCCCCTCCATCTTGCTGCCGCAAGACCGTTCGGTCGCTTAAAGTCCCCACTGGGGACTTTATTGTTCCGCTTCGCTGCGCAAACGCGAACTTGTCGGGGCAAAGCCCCTCCATCTTGCTGCCGCAAGACCGTTCTGTCGCTTAAAAGCCCCACTGGGGCTTTCATTGTTCCACTTCGCTCCACAAACGCGAACTTGTCGGGGCGAGGCCCCTCCATCTTGCTGCCGCAAGACCGTTCTGTCACTTAAAAGCCCCACTGGGGCTTTCATTGTTCCGCTTCGCTCCACAAACGCGAATTTTCAAATTAGTCTTTACAAATAACCTTTGAATCTTCACCATCAATTACAATTCCCTGACGGTTGTTAATTGGGCATAGATTCAAATCCGAAAACTCAGTCATTATTTTCTCGGTAACTTTCTTAAATGGTGCTGTAAGATAATGCGGAAGAACATAGAAATCAATCAAAGCAAGCCCTGCATCATCTTCTTGTGAGTAGTCCTCCGGCTTTTCATCCATTTGCTCGATATATTGGATGCTTGGAGCGCATATAATTGCACCTGCCGATTCACCAATCATCAGTTTTCCCTTTGCCAATTCTTTCTTCAACAGCTCATCCGTTCCCGTTTTACGGAGCTGGTCTATAAGGAAAAAAGAATTTCCGCCGGTAAAATATATCACATGCGCATCTTCAAAAACAGACTGTATCGTTGAATAAGCCTCCGTTGAAATATCAATTTCAGTTACGATTGCTCCCAACTTTTTGAATAATTTTCGAGCCGAGCCGACATAACCGGTGTAGCCTTCACGCAGTGAAGCTGTTGGAATAAATGCGACTTTCTTATTTTCAATTTCTTCCTTTATCAGACTTCCTACACTTGAAAAGTGCGAACATAAAAATAGTTTCATCAATATTCTCCTTTATAAATTCCGAGTTGTTGCATTGAGTATAGCATAGTGCGAACAAAAAGAAAAGCGGCGCTGTGAATGCATGATGTTATCCCGCATTGACAAAACTGCGCAGAATCAGTACAATAAAACATAGCTATCCGCAAATTTTTTGCATGAGAATAAAGGAGCGTTTTTCTATGCCGAGCAATAAAGTCCGCACCCGTTTTGCGCCGTCGCCCACGGGTTATATGCACGTTGGCAACCTGCGCACTGCCCTGTACACCTACCTGATGGCCAAGCACGAGGATGGCACCTTCATCCTGCGCATCGAAGATACCGATCAGGGCCGCTATGTGGAGGGCGCTGTGGATGTCATCTACAACACCCTGCGGGAGACCGGTCTGCTGTGGGACGAAGGCCCGGACGTGGGCGGCCCCGTGGGCCCCTATGTGCAGAGTGAGCGCATGGGCATGTTCAAACAGTATGCCGAGCAGCTGGTGGCTGAGGGCAAGGCATATTATTGCTTCTGCACCGAGGAGCGTCTGGAGGCCCTGCACGCCGAGCAGCGCGCCAACGGTGAGATGACCCACTATGACGGATGCTGCCGCGACCTGCCCAAGGACGAAGTGGAAAAGCGCCTTGCCGCCGGGGAACCCTATGTTATCCGCCAGAAGATCCCTCGCGAGGGCGTGACCGGCTTCGACGATGTGGTGTACGGTCATATCGAGGTGAACAACAGCGAGATGGACGACCAGATCCTCATCAAGACCGACGGCATGCCCACCTACAACTTTGCAAATGTGGTGGACGATCACCTCATGGGCATCACCCACGTGATCCGCGGCAGCGAGTATCTGTCCTCCACCCCTAAGTACAACCTGCTGTATCAGGCGTTCGGCTGGGAGATCCCCACCTATATCCACTGCCCGCCGGTGATGAAGGATGCGCAGAATAAGCTTTCCAAGCGCAACGGCGATGCCAGCTATCAGGATCTGGTAGCAAAGGGCTACCTGACCGAGGCCGTGCTGAACTACATCTGCCTGCTGGGCTGGAGCCCCAAGGGCGAGTATGCCGAGCAGGAGATCTTCTCCCTGCCGGAGCTGGTCAAGATCTGGTCTCCGGACGGCATCTCCAAGTCTCCGGCCATCTTCGATCCCCTCAAGCTGCGGGCCATCAACGCAGAATATATCCGCCGCCTGTCCCCGGAAGAGTTCCAGAAGAAGGCGGAGCCGTGGATCGACAAGGCCGTGCACACCTCCATCGACAAGAAGCTGCTGTGCGCAAACCTGCAGCCCCGCTGCGAAGTGCTGGGCGAGATCCCGGAGCAGCTGGATTTCTTTGATGCGATGCCCGAGTACGATGTGAGCATGTACGCCAACAAGAAGCAGAAGACCACCCCGGAGACCGCCAAGGAGGCACTGGAAGCCCTGCTGCCTGTGCTCAGCGACGAAGCACTGGATTTTGGCAATCGCGATGCCGTCTTCGATGCCTGCAAGGCCAAGGCTGAGGAGCTGGGCAAGAAGAACGGCTGGCTGCTGTACCCGCTGGGCATTGCCCTTTCTGGCAAGCAGCGCACCCCCGGCGGCGGCACCGACCTTGCCTGCATGATGGGCCGCGAAACCACCCTTGCCCGCGTAAAAGCGGCAATTGAAAAGCTGAACGGCTGATTTTTGCCATAAAACCACAAAGCTCTGCAGCATTTTTGAACGCTGCAGGGCTTTTTTGCGTCTTTGGGCCGGTTTGCGGCAGAACACTGCACCGCGCCAAAAATCGCCGCGCGCCCGCGCTACAGTATATGCAGAAAGCGCGGGGAACAGAACCACAACGCCCCGCCGGAAAGCGGGGAGTTTTTATGACAGAGCGGATGGGTCTGGCAGCGGTCGGGCGGCAGAATAGACAGCGGGCAGCGCTGGCACGGCGGGCAGAGCTACGCCCGGCAGCGCGCAGGCTGGCGGCTGTGGCAGTGGGATTTGCGGGCGGCTGGGCCGTTCTGTACGGTGCACTGATGCCTTTTGGTCTGGGCTTTGTGCTGGGCTTTGCAGAGGACTGCTTTGCCCCCTGTGCGGCGGGTGCGGCGCTGGGTGTGCTGCTGCACGGGTTTGGGGCACTCTCGCTGCGCAGTGTCTGTATGCTGTGCGCACTGGGTGCTGCAGTGGCAGCGCGGTGGATGGGTGCCAGAACACTGACCCCGGCGGCACTGGCGGGCTGCGGCACGCTGGTGGGCGTGGCGCTGTGCTTTGCCTTTGGCGGCGGCGGGGCAGAGCTGGTGTTTTACAGTGCAGCAGATGCCCTGCTGGCCGCAGCCATGGGCTTTTGTCTGCGGCAGTTCGCGCCCGAAAAGCCGGGTGCCGGGATGCTTCTGGTGGGTGCGGCCGCAGCGGCGGCACTGGGCAGCATACAGCTGTGGCAGCTGCTGCCGGGCGTGATCGTCTGCGCGGCGCTGGAACTGTATTTATGCAGCAAAGGGCAGGCCAAAGCCGCGCTTGCGGCCTGCGCGGTGCTGGGCGCTGCGCTGTGCGCGGCAGACCCGGCCCTCAGCTTTGCGGCATCCGGCCTTGCCTGTGCCACGGTGGCAGCGGCAGTGCTGGCACCCGGACGGCGCATGGAAACGGTAGCCGCCTACGCGGGCGGCTGCGTGACCGGTGCACTCTGTGTGCAGCCGCCCGGGAGCGCGTTCCAATATCTGCTGAACGTCTGCATCGGCATCACGGCCGTAGCGGCCATGCCCGCAGCATGGCTTGTGCCGGAGCCGGAAGAAAAGCCGCAGGCAGGGCAGGCCCAGCCGCAGCAGTACAGTGCAGCGGCCACCCGGCTGGAACAGGTGTCCCAGAGCCTTGCATCGCTGGCAGAGACCGTGAACGATGTCTACGAAACGCTGCCGCACCGGCGTGAGGATTTCCATTGGGTAATTGATAACACACATGATACCCTTTGTTTTAACTGCGGACGGCGGGATACCTGCTGGAAGCAGGAGTATGCCGCCACGCTGGAGGGCATGGAAGCACTGCGCCCTCTGCTGGAAAGCAGCGGCGGGCTGGAAACGGCTCAATTGCCCGGGCAATTATCCCGGTGCATCCACCCGGCAGCACTGTGCGCAGCGGCAAACCGCTCCTTTGCGCTGTACCGCAGCCGCAAGGAGGCCCGCCTTCATGCCGAAGCCATGCGCACTGCCCTGACCGAGCAGTACAGCGCCGTGGCCGAAGCGCTGGGCGTGTTGGGAGAACAGCTGGGCCGTCCGGGCGACCCGGAACCCTATAAATCCGGCCGGGTGGCGGACTTTTTTGCGCAGCTTGGCACTCCGCCGCAGGAGTGTGCCGTCACGCTGGATGATCTGGGCCGCACCCATGCGACGGTCACGCTGCCGCGCACCCGCTTCTCGGCGCAGGAGCTGGCCGCGCTGGCCGGGGAGGTGGGCCGCATCTGCCGCCGCACGCTGGAAGTGCCGCAGGTGCTTTCCTGCAAGGGAATGACCACTCTGCTGTTCAGCGAAAAGCCTGTGCTGCGGGCCGTGTTCGGCATGGCGGGCGCGGCGGCGCGGGGCAGTATTTCCGGCGATGCGGTGCAGCAGTTCTGCAGCCCGGCGGCAGCGCAGATGATCCTGTGCGACGGCATGGGCACCGGCAGGCCTGCAGCCGTGGATGGCAACCTTGCCGCCGAGCTGACGGCCCGGCTGCTCAAGGCGGGCTTTACCGCAGAGCTGGCGGCAAGGCTGGTCAACGTGGCCCTTGCCCTGAAAAGTGAGGATGAGAGCGGTGCCACGCTGGACCTCATCAGCGTGGATCTTTACACCGGCACGGCAAGGCTGTTCAAGGCCGGTGCGGCACCGGGCTTCCTTGTGCACGGCGGGCGGGTGCGTGCTGTGGGCGACACCAGCCTGCCGGTGGGCATTCTGGGCGGAGTGAACGGACAGAGCCGGGTGGTGCATTTGACGGTGGGCGATTATGCGGTGCTGGTCTCGGACGGGCTGCTGGTGGACGGCCCGGGCTGGGTGGCAAAGCAGCTGGAGCTTTCTGCTGCGGCAGGAGAAGCGCCGGAAAAAGTTGCAAAGACGCTGGTGGAAACAGCCCGCGTGCGCGCCCAGAAGACCGGCAGGCCGGACGACATTACGGCGGCGGTGCTGCGGCTGGAAAAATGCGTTTGATGTTCATACAAACTTCGTTGATTTTCGACGGAGGAGAAGGTATACTATGAAAGCATAGAAACAAAACGGGAGGACAGAAACATGCTTACCATAACCGTAGCGCAGGATGGCAGCGGCGATTTTGCTTCGGTGTCCGAAGCGGTGCTGGCCGTGCCTTATGCCTGCGCAGCAGAGATCTGCATTGGCCCGGGCGTTTACCGCGAAAAGCTGGTGTGCGAAAAACAGGATATCACCCTGATCGGCGCAGGCATGGAAAGCACCCGCATCGTGTGGGGCGACGGCGGCAAACTGCCGCACCCGGACGGCAGGCCCACCCACACCTTCCGCAGCTATACCGCGTTTTTCCGGGGGACAGAACTGCGGGTGCAGGACCTGACCATTGAAAACGATGCCGGCCCCGGGGCAAAGGTGGGGCAGGCCGTGGCGGCTTATGTGGACTGCTCTCACACCCTCTTTGAGAATGTGCGGCTGCTAGGCAATCAGGATACGCTGTTCTGCGCCCCTCTGCCGGAGAAGGAGCGGGAGAAGGATGGCTTCCTTGGCCCGGGCCGCTTTGCGCCCCGCCGCCCGACGGCCCAGTATTACCGGCACTGCGAGATCGCGGGAGATATCGATTTTATTTTTGGCGGCGCGGACGCTCTGTTTGAGCAGTGCACCATCCGCACCGTGAACAACCACCTGCCTGCAAGCTACGTCACGGCTCCCTCGGGCCGTGCCGATGGCCTCGGGTTTGTGTTCTGGGACTGCGACTTTGTTTCGGACGACTGCCCGGCGGGCACGGTGTTTCTGGGCAGGCCGTGGCGGCCCACCGGTAAAACGGCTGTGCTGGACTGCCGTCTGGGGGGCCACATTGCACCGGAAGGCTTTTCCGCATGGCAGAGCCGCACCGACTCCGACCTTGCCAGCTTTGCCGAAGCGGGCAGCACCGGCGCAGGCGCTGTGCCGCGCGGTGCATGGGTGAAGCAGCTGGACAGCCAGCAGGCCGAAGAGCTGCTCAGATGTGCACGGAAGCTTTGCAGACCGGAATAAAAGCGTAAAATATAAAATAAAGTATAAAACGGATTTGAAGGATCTTCTATGAAAAAACTGCCGAATTTTGTCAAATGGATCATCATTCTGGCGGCACTGGCTGCAATGGGCTGGATGATGTGGGCTGTGAATGATCGTGCCTCCCGGGTGGAAATGCCCGCACCGGATAATACATTCGGAATTTATCGCACAGCAGATTCCAGCCAGTAAATCATTTGGAATGGCCGCAGCATTGCAGGCAGAAACGATGCTCTATAGAAAAAGCAAAAGCCGGGACGACCACACGGTCATCCCGGCTTTAAAATTATTCCTGATTATTCCTGCCCGGCCATCTCGGCTGCATTGGCGGGCAGGTCGTTCATGATGAACCAGAACGTAGTGCCCATGCCGATGGCGCTCTGCACACCAAAGCGGAAGCCGTGCTGCTGGAAGATGGCCTTGGTGATGGAAAGGCCCAGACCGGTGCCCTGCTTGCCGGCATCCGAACGGGAGCGGTAGTACCGATCAAAGATATAGGGCAGGTCGTCGGCAGAGATGCCGGGGCCGTGGTCCTCCACCTCGATCCGCACGCCCTCGGTGCAGCGCTGGGCCCGCAGGATGAAGATGCCGTCTTTGCCGATGTGGTGCATGGCGTTGCCCAGCAGGTTATGCAGTGCGCGCTGCATCATGTTGGGGTCTGCGTAAACGGGCAGTTCCTCGTCCGGCAGCTCCAGCTGGAGCTGCCAGCCGTTCTGGGCGCAGATGGCATCGTACCGTTCACTCACCTCGTCGCACAGCTGGCCCATATCAAAGTGCACACGCTCGCATTTGTCGGCACCGCTGGTCACCTTGCTCAGCTCCATCACGCTGGAGACCAGTGCGGTCAGGCGGTCGGTCTCGTCCACGATAATGTTCATCTGCTCATCGCGGTGGGCCTTGTCGTCGCCGGTAATGTCGCGCACCGTCTCGGCATAGCCCTTGATAAGGGTCAGCGGGGTGCGCAGGTCGTGGGAGACGTTGGCCAGCAGGTCGCGCTGCATCTGCGAAGAATGCTGCACCTCGCTTGCCATGTGGTTGAAGTCCCGGGCCAAATCGCCCAGCTCATCGCTGCGGCGGGTATCCACCTGCACGGCATAGTTGCCCATGGCCATCTGGCGGGCAGCGCTGGAAAGCTGGCGCAGCGGCTTTGTGAACCACTCACTGAACAGCCATGCCGCTGTCATGGCAAAGGCAAAGATCAGCGCCGCTGCCATGGGCAGCACGGTGCTCAGCACCTTGCCGGCTTCGGCCACATGCACAAGGCTGGTAGTGACCAGAACGGTGTACTCGCCGCCGGAGGTGTTGCGCCCTACCAGCAGCTGTGCCGAGCCGGAGAGCCGCGGCGGATTCAGGGTCTGCACAAAGCCGCCGGTGGTGCGGCATTTCTTGCGCATGGCCACAGCGGTGGAAACGATCATATCGTTGTTGGCGGAATCCGAGAGCAGCGTTTCGTGCAGGTTGCAGTAGGACTGGTTCTCGATCTTATAGATCGTGCGCATGGTGGTATCGGAAATATCCACACAGAAGCTGTTCAGCGAACCGCTGGCGTACAGCTGGGTGGCAAGCCGGTCAAAAAACGTGGTGTTGACCGTAAGATGGCCAAAAGACCATGCCGAAAGGGATTCGCCGTTTGCAATAGCCTTGTCCAGCTCGGCGGTGATGCTTTCTGCCTGAGTGGTCAGCTGTTTTTCAATGTGCTTGGTGTACAGCGGTTCCAGCAGCTGGGTGGACAGAAACCACACCAGTGCCAGCAGGAACAGACAGATACAACACAAAAACCACATCAGCTGGCCGCGGATGCCGGGGGAGTGATGGTGCCGCATGAATCCTTCGCTCCTTTATCAGCGCGTTGCGTCGGGGTCGAATTTGTAGCCGATGCCCCACACGGTAGCAATGTAGCTGCGGCACTTGCCCAGATGGCCCCGCAGCATTTTGACATGGGTATCCACGGTGCGGTCCTCGCCAAAATAGTCGTAGTTCCACACCTTCTGCAGGATCTTTTCACGGCTGAGGGCGATGCCCTTGTTGGAAGCAAGGAACACCAGCAGGTCGAACTCCTTGGGGGTCAGGGCCACCTCCTCGCCAGAAACGCGCACCGTGTGGCTGGCCGTGTCGATGGTCAGCTCACCAAAGGTCATGGTGTCGGAGGCAGCGGCGGGCTTGGGCATGGTGCGGTTCAGCACGGCCTTGACGCGGGCTACCAGCTCACGGGGAGAGAAGGGCTTGACAACGTAGTCGTCGGCACCGCTCTCCAGGCCGGCCAGCTTATCGTATTCCTCGCCGCGGGCGGTCAGGATGATGACTGGCGTGTTGATGTGGCGGGCGCGCATCTCCCGCAGGCAGGTCATACCGTCCATGAACGGCATCATCAGGTCCAGAATGACCAGATCGAAGGCTCCGCCGGAAAGCTGGGTCAGCGCAGCTGTTCCGTCGGCGGCCTCTTCACAGATATAACCGGAATATTGTAAATGTTCGCGGATCAGCTCGCGGATGCGCGGCTCATCGTCAACGATCAGGATCTTAGCCATAATACAGACACCTTCCTCAATAATAGACTTCTTGACCAGAATATCATACAGCAAGAATAAAAAAAAGCTGTGAAGTTTGCGTGAATGCTTTTCAAAAAAGTGCCCGCAGCGGCGGGCTGCTTCCAATACCAGTATACCACAGAAAAACGGCCCTGCACAGCCGGAGTTTGCAGGGCAGACCGCAGGCCCAGCCGGATGGTGGTGCTTTCCGACCTGCACAATTCCGAGTTTGGCGCATATAATAGTGAGCTTGTGGATAAGGTGCGGCTGTTTGGCCGTGGGATGTGCTGTGCGGCTTTGCAAAGCCGCTGCTTTCCACAGCGCCCTGCAGGGCGGTTTTTACGCTGTCCGTCACCCCAGCGGCATGATGTTCTGCGGTGCAGTGCCCAGAAACGCCGGTGCCTCCGGCGACGCAGCGGTCAGGTTCGTCTTGCTCACCTTCCACCACAGGCGGGTGGTGCCGTCCGGCGCGGTAAAGATCAGGTTCCAGTCAAAGGGATTCTCGCTGGTGGAGTTCAGCTGCACCGGCAGAGCGTTCGGCGCAGCTGGTGCGCAGGGGGCAAAGTCGTGGGCGCGGATGCCCACGGCGGTGCAGGTTTCCGGCACCTCGGCGGCAAGGTGAAGGGGCGCATCCCAGCCGGTCAGGCGCACGGTGTGGGCATCCACGCGGGTACAGGACAGAATGTTCTTGCAGCCGGTCAGCCGTGCGGCGGTGGTGCTCTGCGGGTCTGCAAACACCTCTTTGGTGCCGCCGGTGCGCAGCACCTGCCCGCTATCCATCACGATCATATCCCGGCACAGGCGGTAGGCTTCGTCACGGTTGTGGGTGACCAGCAGCGCCGTGCCGCCAAACCCGGCCAGCAGGCTGCCCACTTCGCCTTCCACTTCCTCGCGCAGGTAGCTGTCCAGCGCACTGAACGGCTCGTCCAGCATCAGAATTTTGGGCCTGCCCACAAGGATGCGTGCCAGCGCGGTGCGCTGCTGCTGTCCGCCGGAAAGCTGGGCCGGGTAGCGCTTGGCAAGGGATTCCAGCCGCATGGCCTGCAGCATTTCGGCGCAGCGGGCCTTGCGGGCGGCCTTGTCTTTTTCGGCTTTCAGGCCGCAGAGCACGTTCTGCTCCACGGTCATGTTGGGGAACAGTGCGTAGTTCTGGAACAGCAGGCCCACGCCGCGCTGCTGCGGCGGCAGGTCGATGTGCTGGGCGCTGTCAAACAGCACCCGGCCGTCCAGTACGATGCGGCCCGCATCCGGCTTTACGATACCGGCAATGCAGCGCAGGGTCATGCTTTTGCCGCAGCCGGACGCGCCCAGAATGGCCGTGGCGGTGCTGCGCGCGGCAAAGTTGGCGTGAAGGGTAAAGCCATCCAGCTTTTTGGTAATGTTCACTTCAAGACTCATGCGCGGCCACCTGCTTTCTGTTTTTTCTCCAGCAGATTCACGGCCAGCAGCACCACTGCCGAGATCACGATATCCACCAGCACCCAGCGCATGGCACCGGCTTCGTCGTTGGTGCGCCACAGCTGGTACACGGTGGTGGCAATGGTGGCGGTCTTGCCGGGGGTGTAGCCTGCGATCATGCTGGTGGCACCGTACTCGCCCAGCGCGCGGGCAAAGGCCAGCACCGTGCCGGCCAGAATGCCCTGACGGCAGCAGGGCATCCGCACCCGCCAGAAGATCCACACGTCCGACTGGCCCAGCGTTTGCGCCGACCATGCCAGCGTTTTGTCAAAGTTTTCAAACGCGCCGCGCGCCGTGCGGTACATCAGCGGAAAGGCCACCACGATGGATGCAAAGATGGCACTGTACCAGTTCATGACCAGCTTCACGCCGAAATGCTCCATGAAAAAGGCACCCAGCGGCCGCTTTGCGCCGAACAAAAGCAGCAGAAAATAGCCCACCACCGTGGGCGGCAGCACCATGGGCAGGGTGAGCACCACGTCCAGCGCGCCCTTGACAGTGCGCGGCAACTTGGCAATATAGTAGGCGGCAAAAATGCCAAGGAAGAACACCGCCGCGCAGCTGACGAGGGCGATGCGCAGGCTGTTCCAAAGGGGATACCAGTCCATAAATGATACCTCCGAATAAAAAGGCTTCCCCCGGAGGGGAAGCTCTGAAAAACAACGGATTTACAGTGCGGTGAAGCCCACGCGCTCGAACACGGTCGCGGCGCGGTCGGTCTGCAGATAGGCCAGAAACTCCCTGGCAGCCTCGGCGTTGGGGGCGGCCTTCAGCACGGCGGCAGGATAGATGACCTGACCGCACATCTCCTTGGTGGCCTCATCCACGGGGGTCAGGCCTGCGCTGTAGGCATCGGTGCAGTACACGACACCGGCATCCACGCTGGCTTCGGTGATCTGGGTGGTGACTTCCTTGACGTTGGAGCCGTAGGTGATGACACCGGCTGCGGCCAGTGCTTCCTCGTCCAGAGCGTAGTAGGCAAGGATCTTCTGGGTGTACTGGCCCACGGGCACATCGCTGTTGCCCATGCAGAACAGGATGTCCTCGGCCTTGAGGTGCTCGGCCAGAGAATCGAAGCTGTCGATGCCCTTATCGCCATTCTCGGGCACGCACAGAACGACCTTGTTCTCCAGCAGGTCCACGCGGGAATCGCTGTCCACAAAGTCCAGTCCTTCGGTGTTCACATCGGCGGAAGCGGTGCTGTCCAGCTGGTTCATCTGCTTCTGACCGGCGGAGATGAACAGGTCGCAGTCCGCGCCTTCCTGGATCTGGGTCTTGAGGGTGCCGGAGGAGTCGAAGTTGAAGCGGAGGGTCACGCCGGGGTTCTCGGCAGAGTAGATCTCGCCGATGGCGGTGAGGGTCTCGGTGAGGGATGCGGCGGCAAACACGATCAGCTCCATGGATCCACCGGTAGCTTCAGAAGAAGCAGCGGCAGAGCCTGCCACGGAAGATGCAGTGCTGGAAGCGGAGGAGCCGCAGGCGGTCAGGGCCGCAGCGGCACCGGCGATACCGGCAGCAGCCAGAAAGCTGCGGCGGGAAATTTTAGTGTTGTCCATGATAAGCGCTCCTGTTTTTAAAATGAATCTTTGCATTTGATACGGTACAGGATGCGGTGCCGCCCACCGGGATACTTTTTTACTTCCGGGCGCATTCGCCGTCCAGCCCGGCGGCAAGGCGGATGCCGTGCGCAAGGCTGGGCAGGATGTACTCGAGGTTTTCTTTTACGGCCTTAGGGCTGCCCGGCAGGTTCACGATCAGGGTCTTGCCGCGCAGCACACTGGCGGCACGGCTCAGCATCCCGCGCGGTGTGATGGTAAGGCTATGGTACCGCATGGCCTCGGCAATGCCGGGCGCGTTGCGTTCGGCTACGCTCAAAGTCACCTCCGGGGTGATATCCCGGGGTGCAAAGCCGGTGCCGCCGGTGGTGAGGATCAGGTTCACCTGACGGGCATCCGCAAGGCGCAGCAGCTGGGTTTTGAGCTGGGCGGCATCGTCCGGCAGAAGCAGCGCTTCCTCCACCTTGTAGCCTGTGGCGGTGAGCATCTCCACAATGAGTGGGCCGCTTTTGTCCTCCCGTTCGCCGCGGCTGCCCTTATCGGAAAGGGTGATCACCGCCGCGCGCAGGGGCAGGTCTGCCGGGGTGGGCAGCAGCTTCATCTCGTCGCCGGTGTGGATGGTGCCGCCTTTTACCACCCGTGCGAACACGCCCTCCCGCGGCATGATGCAGTCGCCGGTCTGCTGGCGGATGGCGCAGTCGCTGTGGCACTCTTTACCGATCTGGGTCATTTCCAGCACGGCATCCCCAATGGCAAAAAAGCTGGGCACCGGCAGGGTGGCGAGATCGAACCCTTCCACCACCAGATTTTCGCCAAAGGCACCGTAGTCCACCCAGAGCTTTTGACGGAAAGCTTCAATTTTTTCCGCGCTCAGCAGGCTGACCTGCCGGTGCCAGCTGCCGCCGTGGGCATCGCCCACAATACCCCACTCCGGGGTGAGAACAGCGGACGGCACCGGCGTTTTCAAGGTGCCGCGCCGGGGGCTTGTGCAGATAGCCAGAATTTTACCCATAAATTTGTGTTACCCTCCGATCCGGTACATCCCTCGTGTGGCGGGCATGGAGCCTTGGCCGAAGTGATGTTCCCGGGGTTTTGCCAGAATCGTGTTTTGAATGGCCTGCAAAAGGGCCGCGTCGTCCGCGCCGCTGCGCAGCAGAGCACGCAGGTCGGTGCCGGATTCGCTGGCAAGGCACGGACGCAGAAAGCCCTGACTTGTCAGCCGCACCCGGTTGCAGGAAGCGCAGAATTTGCCGTGCACGGCAGCGATCAACCCGATGCTGCCGCGCCAGCCGGGCGCAGAATAATACACCGCCGGCCCATCGCCAAAGGCCGCACCGGTCACCGGCTGCAGCTGCGGCCAGCGGCGGTAAAAGCGCTCCAGCAGTTCCGGGCCGGAAAGGCCGGGCAGCCCGGCACCAAAGCCAATGGGCATCATCTCAATAAAGCGCACCTGCAGCGGATGCTCCTGTGCGAGGGCAGCAAGGCTTTCCAGCTCGCCCTCGTTCACGCCGGGCTGCGGCACACAGTTCAGCTTGACCGGTATGCCGCTGGCAAGGGCCGCCCGGATGCCGTTTTGCACGGCGGCAAGCTCGTCTTTTCCGGTGATGCGCCGGAAGGTCTCCGGGTGCAAGGTGTCAAGGCTGATGTTCACGCTGTCAAGGCCCGCCGCCAGCAGGGCGGGCAGCTTCTGGGCCAGCAGTACGCCGTTGGTGGTAAGGGCAACGCGGCGGATGCCGGGAATGGCTTTCAGGCCCGCCGTCAGTTGTTCCACGCCCCGGCGCACCAGCGGTTCACCGCCGGTGATGCGCACCGTGTCGATGCCGCACTGGGCGAACAGCGCAGCCAGCCGCAGAAATTCCTCATAGGTCAGAATATCTTCGTGGGCCAGCTTTGGCACGCCGTCCGGCATACAGTAGCGGCAGCGCAGGTTGCACAGGTCGGTGACCGAAAGGCGCAGATAGTGGATATTGCGGCCGTATGCATCAAACATAGCCGCCCTCGGCCCGCACATAGTGCCCGCTCTTGCCGCCGGTCTTCTCGACTAAGTGGATCTCGCCCATCTCCATGCCCTTATCCACGGCCTTGCACATATCGTAGATGGTGAGCAGCGCGGCAGAAACGCCGGTCAGAGCTTCCATTTCCACGCCGGTCACGCCGATGGTCCTGGCGGTGCACACGGCCTCTACGGCCTGCTGTTCGGGCAGAAGGTGAAAATCCACAGTCAGCTTGCTCAGCGGCAGCGGATGGCACAGGGGGATCAGCTCGCTGGTGCGCTTGGCCGCCATGATGCCTGCAATGCGGGCCACGCCAAGCACGTCGCCCTTCTGGGCGGTGCCGTCCCGAACAGCGGCAAAGGCTGCCGCATTCATAGTGATGATGCCGCGGGCCACAGCCTGCCGTGCAGTGACGGGCTTTTCGCTCACATCCACCATCACGGCGCTGCCGGACGCATCAAAATGAGTCAGATTCTTTTCGTTCATAAAGATCGTATCTTTCTTGTTAAAATGAATCAAATTTTCAAACGTCCTCGCCCTCTCAGGCTCATTTCATTCGCCAGCTCCCCCAAAGTGGGAGCCCTTGGCAGTCCACGCAAGTTTCATCTCTTTGCCAAGGCCTCTCCCTTTGGGAGAGGTGGGTTTGCAAAGCAAAGACGGAGAGGGCGAGCAAGCTGAAGATCAGCAATGCCCGAAGCCGCAGTTGGGCCAGTGGCATTCGGCGCAGCCTAAGCACAGCCCGCCCTCGCCCAGCCGGGCAATGTCCTCGGCAGTGATGGGGTCATCGGCCAGCAGGCGCGGCAGCAGCAGGTCAAAAATGGTGCGCTTGGCGTACATCACGCAGCCGGGCAGGCCGCACACCGGCACACCGTCCAGATAGCTCACAAGGAACATGGCACCCGGCAGCACCGGTGCGCCATAGGTGATGATCTCGGCACCGGTGTTCTTGATGGCAAGCGGCGTGCGGTCGTCGGGGTCTACGCTCATGCCGCCGGTGGTAAAGATCAGCTCGCAGCCTGCGGCCTTTGCTTCCAGAATGGCGGCGGTGATCCCGGCGGGGTCATCGTCGCAGGTTTTGTGATAGGTCATCTCGCAGCCGTATTCGGCCAGCTTGCCCACCAGAATGGGGGTGAATTTGTCCTCGATGCGTCCCTTGAACACCTCGCTGCCGGTGGTGATGACCGCAAACTTTTTCGGGTGGAAAGGCAGCACGTTCAGGATGGGTTCGCTGCCTGCCGCAGCCTGCATGGCATCCATCTTCTCCTGCTCGATCACCAGCGGGATGATGCGGGTGCCGGCCAGCTTCTGGCCCTTTTTCACGGGCAGGTCGCCGTGGATGACAGCGATCATCATTTGGGGTGTGCGGTTCACAGCCAGCAGGGCGGCGCGGTCGATCTTCAAAAGACCGTCGCAGTCGGCAACCAGTTCGATCTTGCCTTCCTTCGGCTCAGTGCCGTGGATGTTGCGGCCCGCCGCTGCCTTGTACAAAAGGGCAGCGGCTTCGTCCTCATGCAGGATGCCGGGGCGCTTCTCCCAGACATAGAGATTTTCTTTGCCAATGGAGAGCAGCACAGGGATATCCTCCGGCTGGACAATGTGCCCTTTGCGGAAGCGTGCTCCCTTGAACTGGCCGGGAATGATCTGTGTGATGTCGTGGCAGAGCACCTGCCCGACAGCGTCTTCGGTACGGATGAGTTTCATGCAGAACCTCCGTTACAGGGACGGCATCTGGTTCTCGATCCAGTCTGCCAGAGCAGCAGGATCGTCCAGTGCAAAATCAGCGTCCGGCACATCGCCCACGATGGCCATGGGCTGGAACGCGGTGCCCACCGGGCTGACCGAGCTGCGCACCACCTCGATCTTGGCCCAGCCGCTGTCGCCAAAGCCTTCCAGCAGTACAAGGTCGTAGCCGTGGCGCTCGAACAAAGCCAGCAGGTCCTGCTCGTTCAGGCGGAACTGCTCGGTAAGCAGATAGCGCCCGGCAGTAAACACGGCCACACCCTCGGCACCGGCCTCATGCAGGCGGTCGGTCTCGGCGGGCAGGCGCAGATCGTCAGCCTCGCGAATCACGCCCACCTTCAGCCCGCGGCTCTTGAGCACCGGCAGCAGCGCGGCCAGCAGAGCGGTCTTGCCGCTGCCTGCGGAACCGCTGACAGCCAGCACTGCCGGATGCTTGAAGCTCAGTTCGGCGGCAAGCGCCTGTTTTTGTTCACTGTACAAAAGTATCACCCTCCATTTTATCCCATCGGCAAAAACTGCCGGTTCACTCCTCAATGCGCACAAAGCGCGGCTGCACTTTGCCGTCCCGCTCCACGGTCTCGCACCACATGGCGGCAGGACGCACCCAAAGCCCACGTTCCCCGTACAGGGCGCGGTACACCACCATTTCCTCTTCGGTCTCGCTGTGGCGAGCCATGCCCAGCACTTCGTATTCGTTGCCCTTGAAATGCCGGTAGCGGCCCGGCTGCACATGATATTTGAATGCTTCCATGTTATCCTCTTTTACACTGACACGCGGCATTCCGGTGCAGAATGCCATATTTATAATCAGTATAGCATATTTCAGCACGGCAAAAAAGGCTTTGGCAGGAAAGATGGAGAAAAAGGCGGCAGGCGGCGGCAAAAGCCGGGAGACAGAGTTGGGTGCTTGAACTGCCGCGCCACAGATGCTATACTAAAACGATAAGGGGATACCCCCCTGAAAAAGCTCTGAAGATAAAGGAAAAAGCCCTATGAGGATCGGACTTGTTGAATTTCTGCTCATCCTTGCCATTGCGTCGCTCACCATCGGGCCGCAGGTGGCATTGTTCGTGGATCGCTGGATGCGCCGGGCAAACCGCGCCAATGCCCGCGCTGCCCGCCGCCGTGCCGAGTATGCGGCCCAGATGGCGGTGGAGCGGGACGCGCTGCTCAAGCGGTTCCGCACGGCCAGCACGGTGTTTGGCGTGTGCATCCTGCTGGCGCTGGTGTATGCACTGGTGTTCCGGCCCATCGATACGCCGCCACAAGGCTACACCGCGCCGGATGTCCGGCAGGACACCGGTGCAGCACAGACGGCCCTTGCCACCGATCATAAGGGAACGCTGGATCTGGGCGAATATCAGGGTGTGGACTGCATCCGCACACAGGACGGCCTTGTGTATGCCGCAGCATACGACGGCGCAGCCTTAAAAAAGCGCACGAGCGACCTTGTGCGCACCGACGGCGGACACGATGCGGCCATCCTTTCCGTGGACGGTGAGCTGACCGGTTTTGCCTTTGACGGCAGCGGGGACCTGTGGCTGAGCATCCTTACGCCCGGCGGCGGCAGCCTGTGCCGCGCCGCCCACGACAGCTGGGGCACGGCGGTGGAGCAGGTAGTGACCCAGATCGACGGTGCACCGCTGGGCGCAGTCTCGGCGGTGGAAGCCGCGCCGGACGGCAGGATCTACTTTGCTGTTGCTGCCAGTGCCAGTGCCGCGGATGGGCTGGAGAGCACTCTGCGCACCGAACTGCTGGCCCACACCGGCACGGGCTGCGTGTATGTATACGACCCGGCAGCACGCACGGTGCAGAAGGTGCTGGGCGGTGTGGCCGGTGCTTCCGGGCTGGCCCTGAGCCGGGACGGCAGCACGCTGTTCGTGGCTGACCTTGGGAACCGCTGCGTGTGGAGCGCTGCCGCCGATGCCCGCGACCTGACGGCGGGCGGTAAAAACTGCCAGAGCTTTGTTTCCGGCCTGCCGGGGTATCCCGGTGCGCTTGCTGTGGATGCAGACGGCATCCTGTACATCGGCTACCGGTGGGCGCGCAGCAGCTGGCTGGAAAAGAACGCCGACAGCACCCTGCTGCGGGGCATTGCCCTGCGTGCAGGCCGGAATCTGCAGGAAAAGCTATTCAGTCTGCCTGCCGATGCGCCCTGCGCGGAAGCTGTAGATACGGCAGACGGCAGCTGGAAGCGGACGGTCTCCAGCAAGGGTGCAGGCAGCGTGACAGCTCTGTGCCCGGTGGAGAGCAGGCTGTATCTCGGCCTTGCAGGCAGCGAAAAGGTGCGCAGTGCAAATCTTTGATCTTTGATAAAAACCGAGGTGTTTTTTATGACAGAAGAATTCAAAAAACAGATCGAGACGCAGGCCCGGCAGGCAGTGACCGAACTGCTGGCCGAAGCAAAGCTGAAAAAGGGCGATGTGTTCGTGGTGGGCTGCTCGTCCAGCGAGATCGTGGGCGGGCACATTGGCAAGGATTCCAGCCTCGAGGCGGCACAGGCCGTGTACGCGGGCATTGCCCCAGTGCTGGCCGAAAACGGCATCTGGCTGGCCGCACAGTGCTGTGAGCATCTGAACCGCGCTATTATCATCGAGCGCGAAGCCGCCGAAAAATACGGCTGGGAAGAGGTGTGCGTGGTGCCGCGCCCCCACGCAGGCGGCAGCTGGGCCACTACCTGCTGGAAGAAGTTCCGGGAGCCTGTGGCCGTGGAAGAGATCCGTGCCCATGCAGGCATTGATATCGGCGGCACCCTGATCGGGATGCACCTGAAGCGTGTGGCGGTGCCGGTGCGGCTGAGCCTTTCCAAAATTGGTGAAGCGAACATTCTGTGCGCCCGCACCCGCCCGAAGCTCATCGGCGGCGAGCGCGCCAAGTATACCGAGGAGGACTGAGCATCATGGCAGAAAAGAATCTGGAACAGATGCAGGAGGCCGTGGCAGAGATCCGGGAAAAGATGGCAGCCGCGGCCCGTGAAGCAGGCCGCGACCCGGCAGCGGTGCAGCTGTGCGCCGCCTGCAAGACCCGCACAGCACAGACCGTGGCTGCAAGCGCAGCCCTGCCCATCGATGTGTTCGGTGAGAACCATGTACAGGAGCTGTGCGCAAACTTTGACGCAGGTGCTTACTGCGGCAAGCCCAGCCACTTTATCGGCCATCTGCAGACGAACAAAATTAAAAAAGTGCTGGGCCGTGCCAGCCTCATCCAAAGCGTGGACAGTGAGCATCTGCTGAACGCCATCGAGAAGGAAGCAGCCAAGGCCGGCATCGTGCAGGACGTGCTGTTGGAGGTGAACATCGGTGGCGAGGAGAGCAAGACCGGCGTGGCACCGGAAGCGCTCTGGCCGCTGCTGGATGCTGCTGCCGCACAGGAGCACATCCGGGTCAAGGGGCTGATGGCCATTCCGCCCGTGAACGACGACGATGCCCGCAACCGCCGCTATCTGGCCGAGGTGTACAAGCTGTTTGCGCAGGCCGGAGAGCGCGGCTATTCCAACGTGTCCATGGAGACCCTCTCCATGGGCATGAGCGGCGACTTTGAAAACGCCATCCGGGAGGGTGCCACCCTTGTGCGCATCGGCACCGCCATCTACGGCGAGCGGGATTACAGTAAAAAAGTGTAAAAATAAAAACGGCCTCGCCCTCTCAGTCGCTTGCGCGACAGCTCCCCCAGAGTGGGAGCCTTTGGCAGTCCACGCAAACTTCATCTCTTTGCCAAGGGCTCTCCCTTTGGGAGAGCTGGCATCGAGCAAGGCGAGATGACTGAGAGGGCGAGCCAGCTGAAAAATATCTGCAACGTCTTGAATCGTAAAAGCTTGAAGAAAATCAAAAAACGGAGGAACCATGTCAAAAACCAAGATCAACGACCCCGGGGCGCACCACGCAGGCAGCGGTGCGCTGATCCGGCGTTTTCTGCCCTATCTGGCAAAGTACAAAATGACCCTGTTTCTGGACCTGTTCTGTGCAGCGCTGACCACCCTGTGTGATATCGTGCTGCCCAAGATCATGAGCACCATCACCAACGCCGCCATGGGCGTGGGCATCACCCTGACGGCGGGCATCGTGCTGCGGCTGGCAGCACTCTATTTTGTGCTGCGCATCATCGACGGTGCAGCCAGCTATTACATGTCCAGCATCGGTCATATCATGGGCGTGCACATCGAGACGGATATGCGCCGCGATGCCTTTGACCACCTGCTCAAGCTGGACCACACCTACTACAACAACACCAAGGTGGGTACCATCATGGGCCGCATCACCAACGACCTGTTCGATGTGACCGAGTTCGCCCACCACTGCCCGGAGGAATTTTTCATTGCGGCCATCAAGATCGTGGTGTCCTTTATTATCCTGTGCCGGGCCAGTGTGCCGCTGACGCTGGCGGTGTTCGCCTGCGTGCCGCTGATGGGCGTGGTGTCCGTTTACCTGAACGGACGGCTGCGGGCGCGGTTCCGCCAACAGCGCGTGCAGATCGGCGAGCTGAACTCCACCATTGAGGACAGCCTGCTGGGGCAGGGTGTCGTGAAGGCCTTTGCAGCCGAGGATGAGGAACGCGAGAAGTTTGCAAAGGGCAACCGGGATTTTGAGCAGATCAAGACCCTCGGCTACTACGCCATGGGTGCCTTCAACACCTCCACCCGCCTGTTCGACGGCCTGATGTATCTGGTGGTCATTCTGGCAGGCGGCCTCTCGCTGGTGTACGGCAGGATCACCGCCGGTGACATGGTGGCCTATATGCTGTACGTCACCACCCTCATTGCCACCATCCGCCGCATCGTGGAGTTTGCCGAGCAGTTCCAGCGCGGCATGACCGGCATCGAGCGCTTTGCCGAGATCATGGACACCCCTGTGACCATCGGCGACGCCCCGGATGCGGTACCGCTGCAGCCCGGCCCCGGTGACATCCGGTTTGAAAACGTCAGCTTTGAGTACCCGGACGACCACAACAAGGTGCTGCACAACGTCAGTCTGGATATCCGGCCGGGCGAACGGCTGGCGCTGGTCGGCCCCTCGGGCGGCGGCAAGACCACCCTGTGCAACCTCATCCCCCGCTTCTACGAGGTGACCAGCGGCCGCATCCTGATCGATGGGCAGGACATCCGCCATGTCACTCTGAAGAGCCTGCGGCAGGACATCGGCATCGTGCAGCAGGACGTGTACCTGTTCAGCGGCACGGTGGCCCAGAACATCGCCTACGGCAAGCCCGGCGCCACCCGCGAAGAGATCATGGAAGCGGCGCGTCTGGCGGGGGCCGAGCGGTTCATTCTGGCCCTGAAGGACGGCTTTGACACCTACGTGGGTGAGCGCGGTGTCAAGCTCTCCGGCGGACAGAAGCAGCGCATCGCCATTGCGCGGGTGTTCCTGAAGAACCCGCCCATCCTCATTCTGGACGAGGCCACCAGCGCACTGGACAACGAAAGCGAGATCCTGGTGGGCCAAAGCTTGGAAAAGCTGGCCCATGGCCGCACCACCCTGACCATCGCCCACCGCCTGACCACTATCAAGGACTACGACCGGATCCTCGTGCTGGGCGAAGAGGGCATCGTAGAATCCGGCACCCACGACCAGCTGCTGGCAAAGCAGGGCGTTTATTACCGCCTGTGGAATCAGCTGCCGGGGGAAGATACGCTGTAAATTTTATTGAACGTACAAAGAAAAACCCGGAAACGACCGTCGTTTCCGGGTTTTTAAGTTTCTGAGAAAATACCGCTGAATCATTCACCCACGATCAGGCGCACAGAACCATAGATACCAGCATCGTTGCCGAGGATAGCGGGCACGATGGGGGTCTCACAGCAGGACTTGAAGGCATAGACCTTGAAATGCTCCCGCAGCGGGGCAAACAGCACCTCGCCTGCGCGGGACACACCGCCGCCGATCATAAACATCTCGGGGTCGGTGGTGGCGGCGATGCTGGCAAGTGCCAGACCCAGCGTGTCGGTCATCTCGTCCACCTCACGGGCGGCAAGGGCATCGCCATCGCGGGCGGCATCAAACACGTCCTTGGCGGCAAACTCGGTGCCGCGCAGGGTGCAGGGAGTGTCCGGGTTCTCGTCCAGCAGTTTCTTCATGCAGCGCACAACGCCGGTGGCACTGGAATACTGCTCCAGACATCCGTGCTTGCCGCAGCCGCAGGCGGCGGTCTCGTGGCGGTCCACGGTGATGTGGCCGATCTCGCCGCCGGCACCGTGGGTGCCATCAATGACCTTGCCGTTGACGATGACACCGCCGCCCACGCCGGTGCCCAGCGTGACCATGACCGCGCTGCGGCAGCCCTTGGCGGCACCCATCCAGATCTCGCCCAGAGCGGCCACGTTGGCGTCATTGCCCACAAGGACCCGGATGCCGCTCAGCATACCGCCAAGCTCTTCGGCCACATTGTGTTTGCCCCAGCCGCCGAGGTTTGCACAGATGATGGGCACGATGCGGCTGTCCAGCACAGGGCCGGGCACGCCCACGCCCACGCCCTCTATCTGCTCAGCGGCAAGGCCTTTTTCCTGCATCTTGCCCTGCACGGCAGCGGCCAGATTTTTCAGAATGTGCTCACCGGCGTTGGAGGTGTCGGTGGGAACTTCCCACTTTTCCAGCAGTTCGCCGGTGGTCTTGAACAGGCCGATCTTGGCGGTGGTGCCGCCCAGATCGATGCCGAATGCGTATTCCTTCATAGTTCATTTACCCCTTCTGCGGCCCGGGGCCGCATTTTTCATTCATACAGCCAGTATAGCACACCCGCTCCGAAAAGAGCAGTGCCGCTGCGGATTTTCATGCAAACAGACGGAAAACACAGTGGATATTTGGCACAAATGCCAGTGCTCACCGCACGGTGTTGGTCAGGCTACCAATGCCGTCGATCTCGCAGCGCACCGTGTCGCCGGGCTTCAGAAACTGCGGCGGGTCCATGCCCATGCCCACGCCTGCCGGGGTGCCGGTGGCAATGATGGTGCCGGCCTTCAGGGTCATGCCCTGAGTCAGCTCGTGGATCACGTGGTCGATATCAAAGATCTGCAGGCCGGTGTTGGAGTCCTGCCGCTTTTCGCCGTTGACAAAGCTTCGGATGCCGAGCTTGGGCGGGTAGGTGCCGAACTCGTCTGCGGTAACGATGCAGGGGCCGATGGGCGTGAAGCCATCGAGACTCTTGCCGAAGTACCACTGCTTGTGGGCGGTCTGCACATCGCGGGCGGAAACATCGTTCAGGATGGTGTAGCCGAACACATAGTCTTTTGTCTGCCCGGCGGGCACATCCTTGGCATCTTTGCCCAGAACCACAGCCAGTTCGCATTCGTAGTCCAGCTTCTGCACAAGGTCGGTGTGAGCTTCAATAAAGCCGCCGTCCGGCACAGCGCGGGAAACGCGCTTGGAAAAATAAATGGCATCCTGATGTTTGGTTGCAAAGGCATCGGCAGAGTATTTCTCCGCTTCGTCCGAGTGGGCCATGTAGTTGATGCCAAGGCACACCACATCCTGCGCCGGGCAGGGGATGGGGCTTTGCAGCTGCACGGCATCCACGGGCAGGGCCGGGATGCCCGCAATGGCAAGCTGCAGGCCTGCCCGAACCTGCGGGGTCAGAAAGGGGATGGCGTCGGACAGGGTTTCGTAGGAAAGACCCAGCCAGCTCAGCGGCCAGATCTGTGTGCCGTCCGGCGAAAGAATAGCCGGATCTTCTACGCCGTCCGGCAGGCGGCAGGTGACAAAACGCATTTCAGTTTCCTCCCTCAGTGGCGGTAGGCGATGGCGTTCTGGATGCGGTCGGCCTCAGCCTGCCCGGCCAGCTGGCGCACCAGCTCCAGCGCAAAGGGGATGGCACCGCCCAGACCGTAGCTGGTGGTGATATTGCCGTCCACTACCACTTCGGTATCCAGCACCTCAGCACCGGCCAATTTGTCTTGGAAACCGGCGTGCGCCGTGGCTTTTCTGCCCTCCAGCAGGCCGAGAGATGCCAGCACGCTGGGTGCTGCGCAGATGGCAGCTACCTTTTTGCCGCTCTTTGCAAAGGAAACGCAGGTGTCGGTAACGGTCTTGTTGGCGGCAAGGTTCGGGGTGCCGGGGATGCCGCCGGGCAGCACCACCATGTCCACATCCGAATAATCCACCTCTTCGGCCAGTGCGTCGGCGGTGATATGCACCTTGTGGCTGCTCACGATCTCGCGGCTGCCGGATGCGCTGGCCGCGGTCACCTCCACCTTGGCGCGGCGCAGCAGATCGACCACCAGCAGGGCTTCACATTCCTCGGTGCCCTCGGCAAAAAATACAACAGCTTTGCTCATAAAAATCAAACCTCCCTGATTTCTGATGAAGACGGCGCATCTGCGCCGCATGAGGAAAAACGATAGAAGTACCCCGCTGGCGTGGGGACTTCTGCCTTCCCGGTTGAATGATAAAAGCCGCATACCGCACGGGCGGCACGCGGCATGGTTTGTGTGGAAGTTCAGTTTTGATCGTCGGCAGCTTTTTCCGCTTCCAGCAAGGCGCGCAACACGCTGTCGTCGGCACTCAGCACCCGGCTTACCCGGCTGATGATGGCGCTGGATGCACCGGTCTTATCCATGATCTCGGTGTAGATGCGCTTGTCCACCAGCATCTCGGCAATGTTGTAGCGCTGCTCCATTGCGCTCAGCTCGGAATAGCTGCACACATCCTGTAAAAAACGGTAACACTGTTCCGGAGTCTTGAGCTGCAAAAATGCCTGATACAGACCGGACTGGCCGGTAGGATGATCTTTTGCCATGTCGTTCTCCTTTTTTGCAGATGCCGCCCACAGGCAGGCACTTTATTACACTACACCAGTGTAGTACAAACGGGGAGAAATTTCAATAGCTTTTGCAGCTTTTTAGCCCAGCGTGTGCTCAAACACCACTTCGTCCCGGGGGACGGTGCCGTTTTCCTGCTCGGCGGGCTTTAAATTGCGGTAGCGCAGGGCCTTGAAGAACTGCTGCACCGGCAGGGCCTTGGCGTGCACGGTGCACCACACACGGCCCTTGCCCTCGCCGCGGGCCAGCCGCTCGCAGGAGAGCACGATGTCCCGGCCCAGTGCCTTGCCGCGGTATTCGGGCTTGAGGTACAGGTGCATCAGGTGCAGGGCGGTGTTCTCCATCTTCCACGCAAAGTAGCCGATGGTCTTGCCGCCCAGAACCACGAGGAAGTAGTTCACATCGTTGTCGATGTCCTCTTCAATGGCATCGGCGCTCTGCAGCTCTTCCACAAGGGTGTCCAGCTGTTTTGCGGGGTAATAGCGCTTGTACACCTCATGCCAGAGTTCACTGGCAAGGTCGGCGGCGGCGTGGATATATTTGGCCTTGGCGACCAGCTTGTAATCAGGCTTCATAGTTCTCCTTACACTTTTACGATATAATCCGGCTTGCGGGGTGCTGCGGGCTTGGGGTCTGCAGCAGGGTAGCCCAGAATGCAGTGGCCGATGCCGACCCAATCGCCCTCGATGCCCCACTGCCGGAGCAGGGCCTTGCCCTCTTCTGTTTCAAACTCTTCCTTTGCGCGGTTGATCCAGCAGCTGCCCAGCCCCAGCGAAGCGGCAGCCAGCATCAGGTTGCCCATGACAAGGCTGCCGTCGGGTACGGCATTTGCGGCGTGAGCATCGGCCAGCACCACCAGAATGGTGGGAGCGCCGTACATGGGGTCGGTGTCCCTGCCCATGACAGCGGCGTTCATGCGGGTGAGCTGGGCGCGGGCGGCAGCGTCCTGCACGACCACGATCTTTGCACTCTGGCGGCCCATGGCGCTGGCGGCGTAGGTACCGGCTTCCAGCACGGCATCCAGTTCTTCGTTTGTGATCTGCTCCGGCTTATAGGCACGGCAGCTGCGGCGGGTTTTGATGGTTTCCAAGGTTTCGTTGGTCATGGCAATTCCCTCCCTTAAAGCATGTGCCTTTATTGTATCACAAGACGGGCCGGAGTGTAAAGAAATTCCCTGCAGAGACGGTTTTGTTGTGCGTAAACGTTATCGTTGCGGGAATCATGTCAAAATGCACAATAAAACGTAAAAAGATTATGGAAAAGCATCCTTGCTGACAAAGGGTAAATACGTTATAATAGGGCTACCAAACTGGAAAGGAGTCGTGCTCTATGGCAAAGGCATCGCAGGCAGTCATTCTGGAAAATGAATTTTATATCATCAAAGCCCCCAATGGGAAGGTGCTGGAAGTAAAGAACTTCAACACCGAGAACGGCGCGGCCATCCAGCTGTGGAGCTATGCGGGCCATCCGTGGCAGCAGTGGCAGTTCGTGGACGCAGGCGAGGGCCGCTGGCGAATCTGCAACCGCTTTACCGGAAAGATGATGGATCTGGCCCTTGGCGGTGTGGTGGAGGGCACATGGCTGCACCAGTGGAGCCGCACCAGCGGGCTGAGCCAGTGCTGGGCGCTGGAGCCCACCCGCAGCGGGCGCACCCGCATCCGCAATGTGCTGGCGGATAAATACATTGACCTTGTGGGCATGAACACCGCCAACGGTGCACAGGCCCAGATCTGGAACTTTGTAGCAGGCGGCAATCAGGAGTGGACGCTGGAACGCATCGATCCGGACACCGCCCAGAGCGGACGCCGCGCCGAGGAGGCCAAAGACCCGCAGCCCACGCCCAGCCAGCGCAAGCATCAGAACGACCTTGTGCGCAAGCTGAACAATGCGGGCAAGGGAAGAGCAAGCCGGAAGGGGCAATGATTTTAAATTGCCGCCGCGTTGCTCTGGCATATTCAGAGGAAAAAGTTATTTTTGGTTTGCACCCCGGCAAAGCCTGCGGGCTTTGCCGGGGTGCTTTTTCCCGGGAGGGGCCGCAGCGTAAAACGGCATTTTCCACAAAAACAAAATCAAAAGGAGAACTCAATGAATCTAGGAGCCTTCATGAACCCGGAATTTCCCATTTTCAGCACCACGCTGTGCTATCTGGAACGGGACGATGCCTACCTGATGCTGCACCGCATCAAAAAGCAGGACGACTACAACCACGACAAATGGATCGGCGTGGGCGGAAAGTTTGAGCGGTTTGAAAGCCCGGAGGACTGTCTGCTGCGGGAAGTGAAGGAGGAGACCGGCCTGACGCTGAAGCGCTTCCGCGCCCGGGGTCTGCTGACCTTTATTTGGGGCAACATGACCGAGTTCATCCACCTGTACACCGCTGATGAATGGACGGGCGAGATGGTGCAGGGCGATGCCTGCAGGGAAGGCGTGCTGGAATGGGTGCCGAAGGATAAGGCGGCTGAACTGCCCATCTGGGAGGGCGACAAGATCTTCTTCCGGCTGCTGAATGAGGAACGGCCTTATTTCTCCCTCAAGCTGGTGTATGAAGGCGATACCCTTACGCAGGCGGTGCTGGACGGGAAACGGATCGTTTGAGCGCTTCCTGTGCAGAGCGCAGCCGCGTGTTTAACCGTGAAAAGACAAATCCCGGCAGACCGCAGCCTGCCGGGATTTGCTCAATCAAAAAGCAAAAAGCAAAAAGAATTTTCCGCTTAAAAATCAGTTCAGCTTCAGGTCGCCCTCTTTGATCCAGCCCAGCTTGCGCTCGATCTCGCAGAAGATCACGCTCAGCACAGCGGGCAGAACAAAGCACAGCAGCACCATGGCAGCCCAGTCCATCGGGGTGATGGCGGCTTTGGTACCGGCGGCAATGTCGCTGACCCAGCCGGTGTACACGCCGATCTGACCCACCAGACCGCAGGTGCCCATGCCGGAGGACACAGCGGCACCGTTCATCTCAAAGTGGAACACGCAGGTGGCCAGCGGGCCGGTGATGGCACTGGCCAGTGTGGGCGCGATCCAGATACGGGGGTTCTTGACGATGTTGCCCATCTGCAGCATACTGGTGCCAAGGCCCTGACTGACCAGACCGCCCACGCCATTCTCCTTGTAGCTCATCACGGCAAAGCCGATCATCTGGGCGCAGCAGCCTGCCACGGCGGCACCGCCGGCAAGGCCGGTCAGACCCAGCGCGGCGCAGATGGCGGCAGAGGAAATGGGCAGGGTCAGCGCCACGCCCACAATGACGGATACCAGAATGCCCATGGCCAGCGGGGCCTGCTCGGTGGCCCACATGATCAGGGTACCCACCTGACTTGCGGCAGCGCCAATGGGTGCGGCGATCAGCATGGAAAGGCCCACGCCGGAAAAAATGGTCACCAGCGGGGTCACGAGGATGTCCACGCGGGTCTCCTTGCTCACGGCCTTGCCCAGCTCGGAAGCCACGATGGCAATGATGAGCACGGCCAGCGGGCCGCCTGCGCCGCCCAGAGCATTGGCCGAGTAGCCTACGGTGATCAGGCTGAACAGCACCAGCGGCGGGCAGTGCAGTGCCCAGCCGATGGCACAGGCCATGGCCGGGCCGCTCATGGCCGTGGCGTAGCCGCCAAGGTCTACCAGTACGTCAAGGCCGGTCTGCTGGCCCAGCGTCTTGATGATGGTGCCGATCAGCAGGCTGGCAAACAGGCCCTGCGCCATGGCACCCAGCGCTTCAATGAGATAGCGCTGCGGAGTGATGACGATATCCTTGCGTTTTAAGAAATCTTTCACATTTGACATGAGAAACTGCCTTTCTGTTTCAAGATGGTGGATTCAATGCAAAAACTGCATGTCAAGTATAATACCATACACATGTCAAGACAGCAAGACAAAATGCTGATTTTGCTGGAAATATCTGCAATTTTTGGCTTTGTGCAATGTTTTTGCGGGCTGAGACGTATCTGTTTTGGAGCATTTTCTGATACCGGGGCGGCAGCTTTTCGGAGCTGCGCTTTGCAGTGTGCGGCAATTGACGGGGGCTTGCCCGCGGGTGTATACTGAAAGAGTATTGAGAAGATGAAACGCTGCCCTTTTTGCGAAGGGCGGCATCCCGATAAAAATGCATGAGGTTTGGAGCACAACATGAAAAAAACGTTCTGGAATAAACTGACTGCCCGCGGCACCCGCGGCAAAACGCGGTGTGCAGCGGCAGTTCTGGCATTGGCAATGACCTTTTCAATGGGCGCACCGCTGGCACTGGCTGCACAGCCGGAAGAAAGTACCGCGGCAGTGACCGAGACTGTTTCTGCACAGCAGGAAACGGCAATGCCCACCCTGCAGACGGAGACCCCGGAGCTTGCTGCACAGGACCCGGAAGCACCGCCTGTACAGGCCACTGAAGCGGAGGAGAACAGCACGAACCAGCACACGCCGGAAAACAGCGTGGTGCTGACCCCGGAGGAGATCCGTGCCGCACTGGATGCCGGTGCCATGGATGCCGCCGAAGCCCAGTGCATCGACCTGAGCGATGAGAACGGCTTTTTCAGCTGGCTGTTCAATTTCCTGTTCGGCTGGCTGGGCAAAGACGAGTCTCAGCCGGAGCCGGCCTACTCCGGCTGGCGTACCTCCGGCGGCAAGACCTACTACTACAGCCAGACCACCAACAAACCGGTGACCGGCATCCAGTGCATCGACAATAAACTCTATTACTTCAATGCGGACGGTGTGCTGGAAAATGGCAAGACCTTCGGTGTGGATGTTTCCAAGTATCAGAAGAACATCGACTGGAACCAGATCAAAAAGGCAGGCGTGAGCTTTGTGATCGTCCGCATCGGCTACCGCGGCTATGGTGCTTCCGGCACGCTGGTGCTGGACCCCATGTTCGAGGAGCATTTCACCAATGTGAAGAATGCGGGCCTGAAGGTGGGCGTGTATTTCTTCAGTCAGGCCACCACCGAGGAGGAAGCCAAGGAGGAAGCCTTTGCCTGCGCCTACGTACTGAACGGACGCAAGCTGGATTACCCCATCTTCTTTGACACCGAAGCATCCGGCGCTTCCAATGGTTCCGGCCGCGCCGACGGTCTGGGTATGGAGGACCGCACCAAGTGCGCCATCGCCTTCTGTGAGGAGGTCAAGGCACAGGGCTACAAACCCGGTGTGTATGCCTCTACCCTGTGGTACCGCAAGCGTGTCGATCTGAACAGCCTGAAAAAATATACCATCTGGAACGCACATTATGGTGTTGCCAGCAGCCCCATCGACTGCGCCCTGTGGCAGGGCACCTGCACGGCACGCCTGCCCGGCTATAAGGGCGATATGGACGTGAACATCAGCTACATCGGATAAGTGAGGAAACTGCAATGGACCGCATTCGCCTGATCGCATCGGACATGGACGCGACCCTTCTGGACGAGTACAGCCAGTTGCCGCCAAAGTTTACCGAGACCATCCGTGCACTGGCCGGGCAGGGCATCTTGTTTGCCGCCGCCAGCGGGCGGCCTCTGTACACACTGGAAACGATGTTCCCCGATCTGCTGGAGGAGATCATCCTCATTGGCGACAACGGCGGCGCTGCCCGCTGGAAAGGGAAAGACCTGTTTGTGTCCGAAATGCCTGCCGAGGGCTGGCGGCAGCTGGCCCGCAGCACGAAGCAGGCCGGAGACGTGGGCCTTTTGTGCGGCCTGCAGGCTGCTTATGCCGAAAAGCAGGATGAACGATACGATGCCGTTTTCAAGAATTTTTATACCCGGGTGGAATATGTGGATGACTTGACTGCGGTGGAAGCGGCGGCGGATAAGTTTACCGTCTATCTGCCCAACGACGACTCGCAGGAAGCCTTCGACCGGACCTACGGCGCATTCCACACCGGAAATGGCGGTGCATTCTCGGTGGCAGTGGCAGGCAGAAACTGGGTGGACGTGATGAACCCAGGTGTGCACAAGGGTGCAGCACTGGCAAAGGTGGGTGCACTGCTGGGCATTCCGGCCGACAGCATGATGGCCTTTGGTGACACCTACAACGATGCCGAGATGCTCACCACCGCGAAGTACGGCTTTTTGATGGAGAACGGCAGCGGACCGCTGCGGGCGCAGGTGTCGTTTCTGGCACCGTCCCACCGGGAATACGGTGTGATGCAGGTGCTGAAACAGGTGCTCCGCCAGAACGGCGAAGTAAGCTCGGAAGATTTTACAAAAGCACATTGATCGATATTGACAAAAGGGCAGGTTTTACCTGCCCTTTTGTCATACACCCCAGCTGTGCTGAATAAATTGTTCTCAGAGCAATAAACAGGCTGGGGAGGCATGGGGATATGTTTGTAGTCACGTTAAGCAAAACGAGCCTGAAAAAACTGGGTCTGGGTGCCATGTGCTGCGCACTGGTGGTGTGCAGTGCTCTGCTGGGCCGGTTCATCAGCAACCGCACCGTTGCGGTCTCGGCGGCGGTGAACAAAATTGAGAGTGCACAGGACATCCAGACATGGTTCACCGGCTACGGTCTGGATGTGGACGGCGCATCCATCACAGCAGACAAGGTCAAGATCCCCCGCAAGTGGGATGACAGCTTTTCGGCCTTCAACGGGGTGGTGCAGCAGAGCGGCATGGACCTTGCACGCTACAAGGGCAAGACCGTGGAAAAATGGACGGCGCTGATCCCGGCGGCAAGCAGCGGCGAGACCAGCCGCTACGGTGTGCTGTTGGTGTACCGCAAAAAGGCCGTGGGAGCTTACCTGCTGGAACGGCCCTCCGGCGTTGTGGTGGGCCTGAAAGACATGCAGGCCGCCATGGCGGAAGCTGAGGCAAAGCAGACTTCCGGCGAGGACTACGAGGGCGACTGGGGTGAGCGCCACGACGAAGAGCTGACCGGCAGCGAACCGGCACAGCAGACCTCCGGCGAGGACTACAGCGGCGATTGGGGCGAACGCCATGACGAGGAATTGACCGCCCAGCAGACCTCCGGTGAGCCGGATGCCGTGCCGCAGGCTGTACCTTATACGGAACTGCCGCTGGATGCCGAGGGATATCCGGTGGAATGAGCACCGGAACGACCTACCAAAGCCGGAAACGACCGGGAACAGCTTCGGGTTTTGATGCAAAATCAGGCCGCAATTTGCCTAAAATTTGCGCACAAGCAGAAGAAAAAGTGAAATGCGTGCATTTTTGTCACATTTGTATGTTCAATTGTACCAAAATTTTGCATAAAAAATTAGCAATATGAAATGGTGAAAAATTCCCGGCAAGGGTTTATAATAGATGTATCAACCGTGCCGCGGCTCGGCCGCGTCTGGTGCAAGTGCAGAAGCGCCGCACGGGATCAAGTAAGGAGAAAATGATTATGAAGGAATTCCAGTATACCGTTAAGGATGCATGCGGCATCCACGCTCGTCCCGCCGGCCTGCTCGTCAAGACTGTCAAGGGCTTTGCCAGCAGCGCTACCCTGGAAAAGGACGGCAAGAGCTGCGATATGCGCAAGCTGATGGCTCTGATGGGCATGGGTGTAAAGCAGGGTGAGACCGTTACCGTCAAGGTCGAGGGCGACGACGAGGAAGCTGCAGCAGCAGCCATCCAGAAGTTCCTGACCGAGAACGTCTGATTCCGCAGTTAAGATGAGGAAGGCCCTCGCGGGTGAGCTGCGGGGGCTTTTTTTGGACTGTCGGAGCAGTGCGGCCCCGGCACAGATGAAGAAGGAGTAGTGTGCAATGCAGGTAGGCACCGGTAAGAGCATCCTGAATGGCATCGCCATCGGCAAGCTCAAGATCTACAAGAAAAAGGATACTGCCATTTCTGCCGCAGAGGTAGCGGATACCGCAGCGGAAGTGGCGCGTTTTGAAGAAGCGCAGCAGAAGGCCATTGAGCAGCAGACTGCGCTGTATGAAAAGGCACTGGCAGAGGCTGGCGAGGACATCGCCGAGGTGTTCAACATCCATGCCATGATGCTGGAAGACGACGACTTTGTGGATGCCATCAAGGAGATCATCAACAGCCAGAAAAAGTGTGCCGAGTACGCCGTCAAGACGGCAGGCAACAATCAGGCTGCGGTGTTCGCCGCCATGGATGACCCGTATCTGCAGGCCCGCAGTGCAGATGTCATCGATATCGCACAGGCCATTCTGGACATCCTGCAGGGGGTGGACAACGCCAGCCTGCAGGGCACCGAGCCCAGCATTCTGGTCGCGGAGGATCTGGCCCCGTCTGAGACCGTCCGCATGGATAAGAGCCTGCTGCTGGGCTTTATCACCCGTGAGGGCAGCTCCAACAGCCACACCGCCATTCTGGCCCGCAGCATGAACATCCCTGCCCTGATCCAGTGCAAGGATATTCAGGACGACTGGGACGGCAAGATGGCGGTCATCGATGGCTACAACGCCTGCGTTTACGTTGACCCCACCCCCGACCTGCTCAAGAGCCTGAAGAAGCGCCAGCAGGAAGATCAGAAGAAGCAGGCCCTGCTGCAGGAGCTGAAGGGCAAGCCCAACACCACGCTGGACGGCAAGACCATCAATGTCTTTGCCAACATCGGCGGCATGAGCGATGTGGGCGCTGTGCAGCAGAACGACGCCGGCGGTGTGGGCCTGTTCCGCACCGAGTTCGTCTATCTGAACTGCAAGGACTTCCCCACCGAGGACTACCAGTTCGAGGCCTACAAGCAGGTGGTGGAGAGTCTGGCTCCCCGCAAGGTGGTCGTCCGTACCTGTGACATCGGTGCCGATAAGACCGTCGATTACATGAAGCTGGATCACGAGGAGAACCCCGCTTTGGGCTACCGCGCCATCCGCATCTGCCTGACCCGCAGGGACTTCTTCAAGACTCAGCTGCGCGCTCTGCTGCGTGCTTCTGCCTACGGCAACATGAGCATCATGTTCCCCATGATCACCAGCCTGCGGGAGCTGCAGGATGCCAAGGCTGTTCTGGAAGAATGCCGCGCAGAACTGACCGCCGAGGGCGTGAAGATGGGCCAGAACATCGAGGTGGGCACCATGATCGAGACCCCCGCCGCTGTGCTGATCGCGGACGAGCTGGCTGCCGAGTGCGACTTCTTCTCCATCGGCACCAACGACCTGACCCAGTACACCTGTGCGCTGGACCGCCAGAATGCAAAGCTGGAGCCGTTCTTCAACCCGCACCATCCCGCTGTGCTGCGCGCCATCAAGATGACCATTGAGGCGGGCCACCGTCACGGCATCTGGGTGGGCATCTGCGGTGAGCTGGGCGCAGACACCGCCCTCACCGAGACCTTCCTGCGCATGGGCGTGGACGAGCTGTCCATGAACGCCAAGAGCATCCTGCCAGTGCGCAAGATCATCCGCAGCGTGGACCTGAGCAAGCCTTCTGAGAAGTAATTCATCCGAAAATCCCGGTTTACCGTTCCCATAAAGCTCCCCGGCAGGGCATCCCGCTCTGCCGGGGTCTTTCTATACCGGGCAAAAGTTTTCGGAAAATACTTTAAAACGATAAAGCGAAATGCTATACTATAAGCGATGACAGGGTATGCAGGTGTCCAGCGCTGCCCATGGAGGACCGTTATGACTCAGTTTTTGATTCGTCTTTTCATCCGCCAGCCCGACCATGCGCAGGACCCTAAGGTGCGCGCCGCCTACGGCAACCTTGCCTGCTGGGTGGGCGTGGCATGCAACCTGCTGCTGTGTCTGGGCAAGCTGACCGTAGGCACTCTGTTCGGCTCTATTGCCATCATGGCAGATGCCCTGAACAACCTGTCGGATGCCTCGTCCAACGTGGTCAGTCTGGTGGGCTTCAAGCTGGCCGGCAAGGCCCCGGACGCAGAGCATCCCTTCGGCCATGCCCGGTATGAATATCTGGCGGGGCTGGTAGTCAGCGTGACCATTCTCGGCATCGGCTTTTCGCTGCTGAAGGAATCGGTGGTCAAGGTGCTGCACCCCACCCCGGTGGTGTTCAGCTGGCTCACGGTGGCCGTGCTGATCGCATCCATCCTCGTCAAGCTGTGGATGAGCGGCTTCAACCGCACCATCGGGCGTATCATCGGCTCCGAGACCCTCATTGCCACTGCTGCGGACAGCCGCAACGATGTGCTGAGCACCAGCGCGGTGCTCATTGCAGCGGTGCTGTGCCGCGTGACCGGCTGGGATGTGCTGGATGGCCTGATGGGTGTAGGCGTGGCGGCGTTCATCCTGATTTCCGGCTGGGGCCTTGTGATGGATACGCTCAGCCCGCTGCTGGGCGAAAGCCCCAGCGAGGATCTGGTGGACCACATCGAGCAGAAGGTACTCTCTTATCCCGGCGTGCTGGGAATGCACGATTTGATGGTGCACGACTACGGCCCGGGACACCAGTTCGCCTCCCTGCATGTGGAGCTGCCCGCCGAGCAGGACCCGCTGGAGGCACACGACCTGATCGACAACATTGAGCGGGACTTTTTTAAGAATGACCGGCTTTTGGTTACCATCCACTACGACCCCATCGTTACCTCGGATTCTGCCGTGGGCGTGCTGCGCGCCCGCCTGACCGAAAAGCTGCGCCAGCTCGACCCGGCCCTTTCGCTGCACGATCTGCGCATCGTGCCGGGCAGGACCCACACCAACGTGCTGTTCGATCTGGTGCTGCCGGCAGGCTATGCAGGGGATAAGGTAGAGCTGCTGGCACAGCTGGAACAGTTCATCAAGGAACAGGATACAGCCTACAGCTGCATCATCAAGGTGGAACAGAGCTATACGGCTGCCCACAAATAAACTCTCAGGGGGAAGTATTATGCTGAATGAGACCTACCGCGCGATGCTCGGCAATAAGAGCGTCATCCGCGAGACCTTCATGTACGGCAAACAGCGTGCCGCAGAGATCGGATATGAGAATGTGTTCGATTACTCGCTGGGCAACCCCAGCGTGCCCTGCCCGCAGGAGTTCACTGCCGCCATGCAGGACCTGCTGGCCAACGAGGAACCGGTAAACCTGCACGGCTACTGCCCCAGTCAGGGCGACCCGGGCTTCCGCACCGATGTGGCAGCGCACCTGACAAAGACCTTTGGCCTGCCCTATGAGCAGAAGCACATCTTCCCCACCACCGGTGCGGCGGGTGCCATTGCCCATGCCATCCGTGCGGTCACGCAGCCTGGCGACGAGGTGCTCACCTTTGCGCCCTACTTCCCGGAGTACGGCCCTTATGTGGCGGGCACCGGGGCAGTCCTCAAGGTTGTGCCGCCGCAGGCACCGACCTTCCAGCCCAATCTGGACGCATTCGAGCAGATGATCGGCGAAAAGACCACCTGTGTGCTCATCAACACCCCCAATAACCCCACCGGCGTGGTCTACTCTGCCGGGACGCTCACCCGCATGGCAGAGATCCTGACCGAGAAGAGCAAGGCTTTTGGCCACAACATCTTCCTCGTCAGCGATGAGCCCTACCGGGATATCGCATTCGACGGCAAAAAGGTGCCCTACCCGGCGGCGTTCTACCCCCACACTCTCACCTGCTTCTCCTATTCCAAGAGCCTGAGCCTGCCCGGCGAGCGCCTTGGCTATGTGGCGGTGCGTCCGGGCTGTGAAGGCGAGGATGTGCTGGTGGACATGATGGCCCAGATCTCCCGCTTCACCGGCCATAACTGCCCGCCCAGCATCATCCAGCGGGCCGTAAGCCGCTGTCAGGATGTGACCAGTGATCTGAGCGTGTATGAGACCAACATGAACCTGCTGTACGATAAGCTCACCGCGCTGGGCTTTGAGGTGGAGCGCCCCGGCGGTACCTTCTACATCTTCCCCAAGGCTCTGGAAGAGGATGCCAACGCTTTCTGCATGAAGGCCCGGGAGTTTGACCTGCTGCTGGTGCCCAGCGACAGCTTCGGTGTCAAGGGCTATGTGCGCCTTGCCTACTGCATCGATACCGAAAAGGTCAAGCGCAGCCTGCCGGCCCTTGAAAAGCTGGCAGCCGCTTACCGCAAATAAACATTCTGCCGAACTGCCCGCGCGGCATCTGGCAGTGCAGCGCGGCTGGAGAAACGATCCAAAGAGATGAAAGGGAACCCTGCTATGGAAAAGATCAAAATGACCACGCCCCTCGTCGAGATGGACGGCGACGAAATGACCCGCATTCTGTGGAAGATGATCAAGGACGAACTGATCCTTCCGTTTGTGGACCTCAAGACCGAATATTACGATCTGGGCCTGCCCAACCGCGACGCTACCGCCGACAAGGTGACCATGGATGCCGCCCTTGCCAACAAGAAGTACGGCGTTTCGGTCAAGTGCGCCACCATCACTCCCAATGCCCAGCGCATGGACGAGTATAAGCTGCACGAGATGTGGAAAAGCCCCAACGGCACCATCCGCGCGGTGTTGGACGGCACCGTGTTCCGCGCACCCATCATGATCGACAGCATCAAGCCGGTGGTCAAAAACTGGAAAAAGCCCATCACCATTGCCCGCCACGCCTACGGCGATGTGTACAAGTGCACTGAGTTCCGCATCCCGGGTGCAGGCAAGGCTGAACTGGTGTTCACCGGTGCCGATGGCTCTGAGCAGCGCGCCACCGTGTTTGACTTTGAGGGCACTGGCGTTCTGCAGGGCCAGTACAACAAGGATGATTCCATCCGCAGCTTTGCCCGCAGCTGCTTCAACTACGCACTGGATGTGAAGCAGGATCTGTGGTTCGGCGCAAAGGATACCATCTCCAAGAAGTACGACCACACCTTCAAGGATATCTTCCAGGAGGTGTACGACACCGAGTATAAGGCAAAGTTCGAGGCCGCAGGCATCACCTATTTCTACAGCCTCATTGACGATATCGTTGCCCGCGTCATTCGCAGCGAGGGCGGCTTTGTCTGGGCCTGCAAGAACTACGACGGTGACGTGATGAGCGATATGGTCTCCACTGCCTTTGGCTCTCTGGCTATGATGACCAGCGTGCTGGTCAGTCCGGACGGCAAATACGAGTTCGAGGCCGCCCACGGCACCGTCACCCGCCATTACTATAAGTACCTGAAGGGCGAAAAGACCTCCACTAACCCCATGGCTACCATCTTTGCGTGGTCTGGCGCGTTCAAGAAGCGCGGTGAACTGGACGGCCTGCCGGAGCTGGTGAAGTTTGGCGAGGCACTGGAAGCCGCCAGCCTGCAGACCCTGAACGACGGCATCATGACGAAAGACCTGTGCGGTCTGGCCGAGGGCATCACCCCCACCGCTGTGGACAGCGAGGGCTTTATCAAGGCCATCCGCACCCGTCTGGAAGCCAAGCTGGCATAAAACGATTTTCAATATAACATAAAAACCGGAACGATTCACCCGAAAAAGGGACGATCGTTCCGGTTTTTGTTTTAGGCAGGATGTGCGACAAACTGGAATTTAGTAACGCAAAAGGAAATATACGACATATACCCAACTAAGTAATCCATGAAAAATCGCCCAACCGACAGACTTCCACGTTGTATAACTAATAACCATAGCTAATGCACTTCCAAAAGTTATTCCTGATTTTACCGTTTTCTTGACATTCGTTGATTTATTATCTTCCATGTTTGTTTCCTCCACAAATTCCGAGTTGTTGGTTACAAATGCAGTGCATCCAGTACTTCATTTACGATGTCCAGCGATACCTGCCCCGGTGCACTTGCCTGTCCGGGATTGGCAAAGGTCATGGCGGAGCCAAGGGCTTCGCCGGAAAGGCGGCTCACCGCGCCCAGAGCTCCCATGCTCATGGTAATGATGGGAGTCTCCGGATGCCGGTCGGCCATTTCAGCGGTGGCAGCCAGAAGCTCCAGCACATCGGCACGGCTCTGGGGCATCACAGCCAGCTTGGGCAGATTAGCCCCGGCCTGCTGCATGGCAACCATGCGGCTCACCAGTTCGGCGCGCGGCGGCGTTTTATGGAAGTCGTGGCTGGAACACACCACTGCAGCCCCGGCGGTGTGGGCATCTTCGATCAGCGCGGGAAGCTCTGCGCCTGCAGTGAAAAATTCAATGTCGATCAGATCGGCGCAGTCGGTGGCAAGAACGGTGCGGATAAAATGAAGATACTCTTCGTGAGCCAAAGCGGCCTTGCCGCCTTCGGCTTTTGTGCGGAAGGTGAAAAGCAGCAGCTTATCCTTCAAGGCAACACGGAGCTTCGCGGCGCAGTGCACGATAGTCGGAAGGTCTTTTGCGCCTTCAAAGCAATCGATACGCCATTCCACACAATCGGCGCGCAATGTGGAAAACTCGGCAGCTTTTTCAAGAATGGCGGTTTCCGTGGGCTCTACAATAGGAATAATAACTTTGGGGCGGCCCTCGCCGATGCAGCAGCCGCGGATGTTGACACAGGGCATGGCGCTTCTCCTTTATAGAATAAGTATAGCTACCTTACACAGGATGCTGGGGGATGACTCCATAATACGTTCTGCCCGCCGCCTTGTCAAGAAAAAGGCACGCCCTGAAACGGGTGAAAAACGGGGAGATTCTTTGCGCTGCAAAGAAATTGAAAAAAGTTGTCAAAAAGTGTTGACAAGGAGGCGGGGGTG